>JBBQCU010000377.1:0-4155 GCA_038319065.1 Methylococcales bacterium | reverse complement strand
AGTGCTGGTACCATAGCTTCGGGCCAAAGCCTCATTACCTAGAAGGAATCGCCCCATCCGGTCTTTGACAAAAATCACACTGGGCACCGCATCAATGACTTGTCTGAGGAAATGTCGCTCATATTGCAATGCTTCCTGGCTGCTTTTGATATCGGTAATATCTTCAGTCGTTCCGAAAGCGCCGAGCAACGTTCCCTGCTCGTCAAATTCAAGCTCAGCCAGTTCGCGCACCCATTTGACCTGCTGATCTACTATAATCCGGTGTTCAATATCGTAGGGCTTGCCGGTAAGGGCATTTTTCCATGCTGCATCGACAAAATGCCGGTCTGCCGGGTGGACACTATCAAGAAATGATTGATACGTTAAAGGCGTGCCTTTGGGGACGCCAAAAATTCGAAAATTTTCGTCAGACCATTCCAGTCTGTTATTGCAGACGTCCATGCGCCAGCTCCCGACATGGGCGACTGCCTGAGCACGGTTCAGATCCATCTGGCTCTCACGCAGCGCCTCCTCCGTTTGCTTGCGTTCAGTGACATCCTGCACGATTCCCCGCATTATGGTACGCTTTCCATCCGTGTTACACTCTACTTGCCCAACGGAACGTATCCAGCGGATGACTCCATTTGCTACGATACGGTATTCCACTTCGTAATGTCTGTCGAGTTCGTTGTGTGACTGTAGTACATCAATCACTCGTTGACGATCTTCCGGATGCACCGCTGCCAGAAAATCATTCCACGTCGGTTCACTCAGGGCAGGAAATCCAAGTAAGGAGAGACAACTCTCTGACCATCTTTGTTTGTTGTTGACCAGATCAGCTTCCCAGGTGCCAATGCCGCCATTTATCTGGCTTAAACGCAAGTGAGTTTCGCTTTCTCCCAGACTAAGCTCTTTCTTCTTAATTTCATTGACATACACCGCCAGAACCATCCCGACTCCAGACAGAATCAGCATAAAAAGCCAATAATTATGAAGTCCTGACCTGACTATTTCATTGGCGAAGTAACCGACTTTCAGATATGCGCCTGTTAATGCCTGAACTGCTATCATATTCAGGACAAATGTTGTGGCACGGATACCTAGCCTTATTGCAACCCAAGTTATGAATAAGAACATCATGAAAGCTCTGGGCTCAAAAATAAGGCTTTCGTTGAACCAGCCAAGGAAAATGATTTGTCCGGCAATAAACGTTATTCCTACAAGCAACACTACTTCAAGCAGTTGTTTGCCGTTAAGTCGTTCCCACTTTGTTATCGGCCAACAAGCCAATATAAAAGGCGTGATCAGCACAACGCCAAGCGTATCACCCATCCACCAAAGGAATGCATACCCCAAATAATCGGCTGGAGTAATAAAGCCTGCGAGTAATAAAGCCAATGTACCAATTATCGCGCCGATGATGCTGGCAACAGCACCTCCCAATGCAATTAATCGCAAGTAGTCAGACAGGGTGTTTAGTGATAATGAAAATTTATTATTGCTTGTGAGCAGCCAAGCACCCAATAGAACTTCAAGAATGCTTGCCAATGAAGTGCCTAGAGCCCCAACCAGTGTGTCGTTGGCTAGTGCGTTAACCACCAGCGCGCCGAGGAGTACCCCCCACAAATAATGTCTGCCGCCTATGAGTAGTGCCCCAAGCGCCAAGCCGCTGCCCCACCCGACAACACTCACAATGCCGTTGCTGGTGAAGTTATGATGGATGAAATAACCGAAAACTATATAAAGTGCGGCAATACCGAGTTGCTTCAGCCACACGATTAACGTGTTTGGAAGTGAAAGCTTGTTAGCAGGCATTACACTATTTGCGTTCATGTTTGCTGATGATTAGGCATAGCAAACAGTTGGAACCGGGGATGATGCAATGCCGCACCGGACGGGATATTTACCCCGTCCGAAACATTTTTTGTGAATTGCCACACATTCCGCCACATCAAATCGTTGCGATGGGGTACATACCCCGTCGCGCTCGGTAGCAACATCTGTAAGGCGTGCCCTGGGCTTACTGCGTTTAATCAGAATGATTTTATGCGGTCATCGCATATAACGGTTTGGAAGGTTCCGGTACGGGTTCGCCGGATTTATCGCAGGCCGTAATCCACGCATCCATTGCGTCGTGCAATTCCTTAATCGCTTCTTCTTCCGTGTGTCCCCAGGCGTTACATCCCGGCAAATCGGGAGCTATAGCAATATATCCTTCGTCTTCATCGCTCCAAAAAATCTCAATGGGGTATTTGTTCATGATTTTTCACCGTATTTGTTAAGCATTGCCGCCAATTGTCTGGCCTGATACGGCAAAATAAAGCCGTTCCGGTTTTGGAAATTTAATTGTATGGGTTCTCCATTACGCTTAAAAACGCTATACGACCCTTTACCACCCTGATGAATGAAGCCAATTTCCAGGGCGATTTTACACGCATCGTCGAAACGAACCGATTTCGGGTTATGTAGAACTGAAGCAATCAGTTTCTCTTTTTTGGTCATTTTTAACCTTTATGTCCATAAATTTCCAGCGCTGAACGAGGTATTTACTCCGTCCGAAACGTTTTGTGTGAATTGTCCGACATGCCGCCACATCAAAACGTTGCGACGGGGTACATGCGCCGTCGCGCCAGAGGACTGTCCTTTGCCACCAATGTATGCGGGAACGGTGACGGGCGTCGCACTAAACGATAGGGAAGGGGCGAACGCTTCGTTCCGCGCGGTAAAAGTATTTTCTAAAGTTGTGCGATATTCATAACAAGGTTATAACTAAACCAGCCATCACCAGTTACAAAGATTTGCGGTTTAGCGTTAGCCGTATCTTTTAGAATACCAAAACCATCATTAAACGGTATAAAGGAAACAATTTTACCGTAAGGCATCCGAACACTTTTTGAACTTCCTGAGAAATAAATATTTTTATCTGTAACAACAACGATACCCTTATCTATTTTTACCCTTTGAGTATATTCAACAGCATTCCCTTTAAATGCTGAAGTTCTATAATAAAGACCTTTTGCAATTCTAATACTAACGCCTTGCGATGATCCGACATATTGACGTTTATTCTTATCTTCTAAGTAGTCGCATCCATAAAATGCCCAAATAATGCGCTCATTTTTTTGCAAATTGATTGACAATCCGCCGCCAATATCAAATCGATTAGGAACGATTCCATTCATTAAATCCCGTAATGCAGTAGCTTTAACCGTTTTAGTGAATGCTTCTTTCTTATTAAGCTCTTCCTGACTTAAGTTGAATTTATTTTTAAATTCACTTAAACGCTTTTCTTCTGATTCATCAAGCAGCCCGTCCGATAAATAATATTCAACGGCATTCGTCCATCCATTTATAAGATATTCACGACTTTCTTGCTGAGTCATAAACGAATGTTCAATTGATTCGGTAATATATCTTTCCAGCTTAGCTAAAAACCCTGTTTCGTTAAAAACATTGATAATTTCTGTTTTAACTTTATCTACACCAACATTGTATTTATTCTCACATTCTTGATGTTTAAACTTTAAAACCCCTGCATCTTCACCGCAATATTTACATTTACTCATCAGTATTACCTACGATGTACTCGCATCAGGATACGACCCCAATGTCATTGATGTTATCCCAAATCCTCAAAAAAGGCGCGCGCGGCGCGCCCTACTTGGCTGGGCTGCTCCACTCTCTTTTGTAGTTATTTTTTTGGTTTGTACTTGTTTTGGTCAAAGCCGCTGACATCAAACTCAAAAACTGGAGCGCTCTGCTGATAAATATTTGTCGATATCCGCACCCGTTTCGCTTTTTGCATTTTCTCAACAAAACGACTGTAGTTACGAATAAAAATAGTTTCAGTGCTATTATCGGCTGCATTTGCTGCTGTGAAGTTAACAGCCTGTTCCTCGTCGAATCGCACAAGTACCGTGCAATCTTCGTAGGAGTGACAGAGGATTTGTCCTTTTTCAATGCTGAATATCACGTCCTTTCCATAGCGGGGATCAACTCTCAGATTAAGCCTTGCGTGTTGTTCACCTGAGTAAGGAAAGTCGAAATTCACTGTATTTGAGCTTGAAACTTGAGCGTGGTAGGTTGTGCCTTTACTCATAGCATCAGCGACTTGAGAATATGACCACTGTGAACCCGGTATTTCAGGTTTAGGCGCAGGAATAGTTTCAGCACTTG
>JBBQCU010000376.1:0-4163 GCA_038319065.1 Methylococcales bacterium | reverse complement strand
GTCCGCACGAACTTGCGCGTGTTTGCGGTATTCTGCAAAAAAAATGCCCAACGGAGAGCCGTTGGGCATCAAATTTTGGTGGAGGCGGGGGGAATTGAACCCCCGTCCGCAAGTACTCCGCCATAAGGTCTACATGCTTATCTCGCTCTTTAATTTAGCTAATGACTACCCGTCGAGCCAAGAAAATCATCAGCGATTCCGTAAGGTTTTAGCGCATCCACACCGGACGGATTTCAGCGCGATCTTATGTAGATGACCTCTGAGCGTTCAGCGAACTGAACTCCACCCGCATAAGCACAGATGGTCAAAGGAATGGTGCTGTGTTTAAGCAGCTAAAGCCATTGAGTAGTTTTCGTCATTTGCGAATACTTTTTTTCTGTAGATTTTACGAGGTGTACAGTCCTCGGCATGCACTTAAGGTTTCGCTACCCACGTCGAAGCCATGTCGCCCCCGTTTGGTTTACAAGCTATAAGATATAGCTTTTATCAAGAAGTTCAAGAGTTCTCATAAAAAAGTTGATACTCTTTAGCATGAATCTTCCTGGATTTTTAATACCGGCTGCAGCGCGCTATTTGCGCTACAGCTAGAGTTTTTCCTAGATGACCGTTACATTTTCAGCTTGCGGGCCTTTTTGGCCTTGCGTTACGCTGAACTGAACTTTTTGGCCTTCATCCAGTGACTTGTAGCCGCCAGAGTTGTTGATTTGTTGAAAATGTACGAAAACATCGGGGCCTGATTTTTGTTCGATAAAGCCGAAGCCTTTGTCAGAATTAAACCATTTAACAGTGCCGGTAGTGATTGTAGACATAATGAGTCCTTTAATAAATTAAGTAAAAAGCCTTTACAGGCCGGTAAAGCTGGGAAATTTAGAAATTACTTAATGAAACAAGGACGAGCTACTACAAGGAGAAACATCGAAAAGGTAAACAGAGGGTAAATCAGATTTTCAAGCTGAGTTTCATTATAAGCATTATCTTATGAATGTCAATTTATATTTTCTAAAACCCAGTTTTTCAGCTGTAATGCTACCCATGCTCCATCATCCAGCGTTAGGTCATGGCCTCCCCACGGGTGACTGCGGAGCTCTAAATTCCATTTTTTTTGTATTGTTTCTGAACAAATGGGGGCGGCCAGTCTATCGCCTTCGCTGTTTAATAATAAAACGGGCTGCTCAGGTTTTATGTTGCCTGTGCGATAGCTTGCCGCCGCCATAATCTGCCGAAAGCTGTTGTTAAGGCTAATCGGCCGTTGATTTTGTATCTTTTCCCATTCATGGCTTATCTGGTCATCCTGGTCGCGGCGATTGCTTACCAATTGCACAATAGCCTTTTCCCGATTGCCTAAATTACGCTTGATAACCAGTGAGACAAATTTTCCGTAACTTTGCCAGCGTAACCGATGATAAAAAGGACTCAAATCGGCAAAGCTGGTATTAATCAGACATGCGCCGCAAATATCATCCGGATAACGTTGCATCCACTCCCAGGCAACCATGGCTCCCAGCGAAATTGCCAGAATCGTTACCGGTTGTTGCAGGTATCGATTCTCAAGCGCATGTCGACGGACTATATCGGTAATTGCCTTGATTGAACGCGGACTGGCTTCCTTGTAAAAGCGCCCTGTGCCGGGCAAATCAACCATTGTTACGCTGGCGTCAGGAAAAGCCGCTTGCAGCAGCGGAATAAAATCGCCCCAGTGCGCTGATTCACGTGCCAGACCTCTAAGCAGAAGCCAATTTTGACCAAGATCACTTGTCATACCAAAACTCCTGTGCCTTTTTTGTATAACCGGCTTTTTGTTGAGGGTCTAAGTGCGCCCACTTATCAGGATACAAAAGACTTCGGTGTAAAAAATCAAAAAGCATAAAATGCCGGCGAAAAACACGTTGCTGACGATGCGGTAAAAGCGGATGAAACAGGCCGTGGCGTGAAAAAAGATGCGTTGGATTCTTGCGTAACCACAGCCATGAACCCATTTCCAGGGTCAGTGGTAAAAATAGACGATCGGTATCAAACCTTTGGATAAAATCATTTAACAGATAATCCCAGAGGTCACCGCTGATTACATATTCCAGACACATCGGTTCAATTTTATAAATATGGTGTTGATAGCACCGATCGAAGCGTTCCTTTAATGCCAGGATTTCAGCTATAAAGCCAAAAGGGGTTCTACGTGAAGCATAAGGAAACCATAAACGGTCTTTGATCCCAAAACCGGAGTGTAAATCCACGGCAATCGATAACGGTGAGTTGAACAATTGCTGATCCACTATCCGGCATAAAGCCAGCGCTTCCTTTTCCATATTCAAGACATCGCCGCGATACCATGGCAAATGAGGCGTGATACGTTGGCCGCTATAAATCCGGGTTGCGCCCACGCCTTCTACAGGCGAATTTCGCATAAGATCAACACCATTTCCATTAGAACGTGTGCCAATATAAACGCCCACCGGATTAACCAGTGGCACAAAAACCAGGCGGGATTTCTCAAGCCGGGTCAGAAACTCCTCATCCCAATCCAGCAATTGACTGATGGTTTCCATATAAGACAGAATAACTTGAGAGCCGATTTTCTCCAATCCGTGGACGCCGCCAAAAAAAGCCAGTATGGGAGCATCAGGATCAGTTGAACCCAAAGTAATGCAATGAATAGGAAATTCAAGATCTTTATATTGAATTCGTTCTATTACCTGGGTGCGGGCTTTGTCACCGAATCGCTCAATGATTCGTTCAAGTTGTTCAAGTTCCGGGAATTTAATACCAGTCATAAATATTGCGGCTGTCCTGTTCTGGCATGAGATTCGGATGATTAGGTGTAAGCAAAGGCTTATCTTATTACAAACGCGTGACAGAACGATGAAATTCAGCTGATTTGCATCCCGGTCTTCGCGAAATCGGAAAGCTTAGGTGTAGACCGGAATAAGACCACTCAAGCGTAGCGCGTGGTGGCGTTTCCGGCACTACAAGCGGCGTGTGCCGGAAACGCCAGTTTTCGCTATCGCTCTAACAGGCTTATTCCGGTCTGGACTACGACTCCGTTCAGTGCCGGGCGCGACTTTATCACCCCGGTGCGCTGGAACGGGCGGTTAGGCTTATTTGCAGTTGTAGGCTGGGTTGATAAACCCAGCATTTGCGGAAAATTGCTGGGTTTCCTCTATCGCTCCAATCCAGCAGCCTACGCGCTACCAAATAAAAACAACAGAAGGGCACACAATACGCCATATTTATGCAGTAGGCCAAATTAGAGACGCAACGAGCACTGCCGTTCCTATGCAGTAAAGAGTACGGTAAAGCCATTGGTTTACCCTCTCAATTAGAGTGTGACCCACATAAGTTTCAATTTCCCAGCCACGAACAAAGAGCGTACCCCATAGAAGAATGCATGCACCGATGACCTGTAGCGAACTTATGAGATGTGAAGATGCAACGCCAAAAACCTGACCAGCGACAAAACCGGCAAACCCTCCAATAGCACCAGAGAGAAGAACCAAAACCAAAGATAGCCAAAATGCTCGGCGGATAACGGACACAGAAGCGTTATCAGAAGCGGCAGGAATACCAAACATTTTGGCATGACCCTCTTGAAATATTAGAAAGTGTTTAGTTGAAAAAATTGCCAATAAGCACGCCCAAATTGCTAGATGAGGAGGCATTTCAGTTTCCTTATGTTTTTTGCAGTTTGGTGCTTGAACAAGTCACAAGAACCCAGCGAATGTAAAACTGGCCTAATCATCGGTGAGCGCATAGTACAAATGCCATATAGCACTGGTTCTTGTTTCTGTATTGTTCAGGCAACGTTGTTGTTGCATAGACTGCAGTGGATCATTTGCATTATATTCAGAACACATACCAACGACACTAGCATAATGATAATTTTCCAAACGAATCACTGCGCGAGCAAGGGCAAAAATACAAATAATTAACACGAAAATAATCGCATTTTTAATCATGTGTGGATATGCCTAACGTAAAGCTAACCGGGCGCGGCCTACGGAAGCCTGAAAATACATAAAGCGCCAAATGGCCGCGCTCCGGTTGAGCGTTGGGTTAGGCATTAATTTTTACTCTGACCCAAATTATTCATAGCATAGGTAATTATCATCCCATGTATGGGGGTCTGCTGGCTCGTTTATTTTTATACAGGCCTTACCAGGAATAGATCC
>JBBQCU010000375.1:0-4173 GCA_038319065.1 Methylococcales bacterium | reverse complement strand
CGCTTTTGCGAACTAAGGTGGCGATGCACACTGCTTTTTGCGCCATTAATAAGCTGAGCAAGTTTGCGAACACTTTTTTTGCCACCTCGGCCTATTTCAACGATAATCGCTAAGCTAGCTGCTCGTATTTTCTGTGTTGTGTTGTTTTTTTAGTCATTAACTCATGATACTAAAATACGACAGTCTAGCTCTAATTTTGTCCCGGCTTAAGTGGGTAGCCCAAATTTACTATACGGGTTATGGGTTCGCCCGTTTTTGAATTTCAATCAATTCAATTTTCTGCTTTTCCAAAGATGCAAGTTTTCTCTTAAGGCTATTTATTTCTTTGTTAATTTTTTGCAACTTATAGTTGAGCTCTTGTTCTTCTAAATATTGTGTTCCGCGTAATTCCTGGGCTAATGATTGAACTTCAGCTCTTAGCAGCTTGTAATAGGGGTTGCCATGGGCATAGTTTTTTTGGTATTGCAATTTGCCCTGTTTTATCCCTTCAATAATCTCTTTTTCCGTGAGGCCAAACTCTTTACAGGCGTTTTTATGACTTAGCGTCGCACCTTGTTTTGTCCAATTAGTTTCTGACATGTTAGCCGCCCATGCTATTAAGTTTCAAACAACCAATATAACTTACAAGCTGCATTATGTGAAGGCCGAGTTTTTGGCGACAATTACCGCTATCCGGGGCGAGGAAGTCGTGAAGTGACAGAAACCTTTTTTTCAGCGGCACCGAGATAAAAAACACCGGCCGCCCTGTCTTCGAGGTAGGAATGTTAATGTCCTGCATGAATGAAAACAGGATCGCCAAGCCTCTGGAAACGTGATTAGTCAGGTACCCGAAGATGGCAGCGCCGTTCCAGGTAAAGCACAGTGGAAAAGCCGACGTGAGTGGCGGCTAACATGGTATATATGGTAACAAATAAGGGTACGACAACGATTCCTTCATTTTGGGCCATAACTTAAAAGCGGTCATTTATACTGAACAAATTAATGGACAGCCGACCGACAAAAACCGACCCAAACCGGACGGATTGAAGCAGAGTTAACGTTCTCTTAACCGGACATTGGCATTGAATCAGCAATTACCATCGGCAGTGAATGTTTTGAAACTCTATTCAACATTCCTACTTGACCAATTCTTCGAACAGTTTGAGATAACGGAAGGCGTCGACTTCGTGACCAATCGACTGTTCATTCTGATTGAAAACTACCCTATTGGCGGCAAGCAAGTCCGTGACGCCAATATAGTCGCCACCATGTGGGGGGTTGCACGGCTAACACCGCCTAGGGTGGCAGTTTTTTTCCCGCTATACGACCATTAAATTTTATTAAACTTATTTAACGATGACTTCAAAAAAACAAAACTTCCTTGTAATACACAGGCACCGCACTGTTCTGTCCATGCTTCATTAGTATTTTTTGTGGTTACAAATTGGAAAACGGCGTCTGAATCTTGCTAATTTTACAACAAAAGAGCGATTAATTTTTTCCAGAAGCTAATCATTATCTTGTTGATATAATTACATACGCTAATTTTTTAACTGGAAAATTGAACGCTGATTTATGGCAAATATCGAAAGCCGTTTTCCAGGCATGGGTGGGGCGTGACTGTAATAATAAAAGCTAGGATGATGTCTAAGGAAGTGCTGATTAAATCGACCAATATGAGATAATATTGCCATCAATCAATCAGCCTCACTCAGTCTATGCCATATCAAACCAGCTTTGCAGAACTTGATTATAACCACAAGAAACGCTTGACCCGAAAAGAAGTGATTCTGAAAGAAATGGAGCAAACAGTCCCCTGGTCAAAGCTGATGGACTTGATTGAACCGGTTTATCCCAGTTCCGGCCGTCGCGGCCGCCAGCCGATGGCGCTGTCTCGTATGCTGCGCATTCACTGTATGCAAAACTGGTTCAATTTCTCCTACCGACAAATGGAAGATGCCCTCTATGAAATAGAAAGTGTGCGCCGCTTTGCTGGTTTTGGTAGCGTCACCGAAGCGTTGCCGGATGAAACCACGATTCTCAATTTCCGTCATTTGCTGGAAAAGCAGCGATTGACAGAGAAACTGTTAGCAACGATTAATGCGCACCTGAAAGAACAAGGGCTCTTGGTTTCTCAAGGCACGATGGTAGACGCCACGATTATTCATGCGCCCAGTTCAACCAAAAACAAGGAAAAAGCCCGTGATTCGGACATGCATCAAACCCGGAAAGGCAAGCAGTGGTATTTTGGCATGAAAATCCATGTCGGGGCCGATGTCAATTCCGGCGCGGTCCACACGGTGACCACCACGGCGGCCAACGTGGCCGACATCACAGAATTGCCCAATCTGTTGCGAAAGGATGATCGGGTCATCTTTGCCGATGCCGGTTACAGCAGTGACGACTACCGGCGTGGAGCCCGGCATCTAGGCCTGCGCTGGTGCGTCAATGACAAACGCAAACCGGGTAAAAACTTGTCGGCCAGCCAGAAAAAGCGTAACCGCAAACAGTCGTCGGTCCGTGCTCGAGTAGAGCATGTGTTCCGGGTGATCAAACAGCAGTTTGGTTTTCAAAAGACCCGCTATCGTGGCTTGGAGAAAAATGCTTCCCAGGTTAACTTGTTAGTGGGTCTGGCAAACCTGTATATGCTCAGGCGGCAGCTAATGGCTGCCTAATGGCAACTATGTCTGCCGTTTCCCGATACCGGCAGATTTAAAAGAAAAATCAGGGGAAACAGTTAAAAAATGCCATTGAACGGGCATTTCCAAATGGCAATTTTAAAAAAATCCCGCTGATCAGGCAGTGGTGGATTAAAAAGTTTTAATCAGCGCTTCCCTAATACACTGCTTGAATACTAACAAACCGAATTGATCGACAACACCTGGAAACAGCCGGTTAGGATGCAGATACCCTTGAGGAACCCGTCGCCTGATGACCGCACGACGCTAGGTCTCCGGCACGGCATACTGGAATACCACCAGCGAACACCCTGGCGGACGCTCTCACCATAACTGCTGCGCTATGGGGCGCCATACCATGCCCTGCAACCGCATCACCCAGCACAACGACTGGAAACCCTTCGGCCCTTACTCTGAAATTTTTACCGCCGACGATCAACCCGCCCGCTAAATCTCGTCCTGCACGTGCAATACCGGCCATAACTGCGCTCCTCAACATTGGTTTTCAAACAAGGACGTTGTTCGGATGACAATTCATACGAATCCACAACTGGATTTATTGGCAATCTAGGACTCTGACTCTCTGATTTCAATTGGATATTTCCATCGAAAAAGTACCCCCGATCCATGACCTGATTATCAATCATACCGTTTAGATATGAAAAAGTTCACTATCTATATTATACGATTTAGCCAAGGGCGTGATAATGTGCGATAGAACAAATAAACATCTTGAGTGGAAAACCTATAACCTTACAAATTAATATTAACTGGAAACTTTTCAAAGCCGCTTGAGAAACACCAAATTTTTGTAAGCAGCTTTGAAAATATGAATTATTTCATAGACATCAGACTTAAATATCCCTATATTCAGACCAAAATTGTCAACTTTTTAAACATGAACTTCAGCACTGAACAATTAGCGCAACTCTTCGCGCATGTCCTATCTTACTCATGGCGGGATGATGGAGGACTCACCCGTATCGCAGTTAAGGCGTGCATCTCCTCGAATAAAGCCGTCCGCGATGTCATTCCCGTCTCGTTTGAGCAGCAAAAGGAATTCCCGGATCGCAATCTCCTCCGGCTGTTTCTCATGAAGCTCGGACGCATGGGGCTGATAAATGAGTTCGAGAAATTGTTGAAACATAAATCAGCCGATGTTCGTTTTGCTGCTGTACACGCTTTGGCAAACTTTGGTGGCCCTACTCACATTGAGTTGGTTAGAGAACTCCTCCAGGATAGCGATGTCGATGTCCGTACACGGGTGCAGCAGGCGATCTCATCAATGTCTGATGCTGGTTATCAACCGGGAAAGCAGGAGCCCGTTGCCGAATCATTGAACCATACCGACTATATCATCGTAAGGCTTTTCCTAGGCGAATCCATTGGCATTTCGGATATCCCGGTCCTGGTAAACCTTTTGCGCCACAAGAACGCGGAAGTTTGTATGATGGCCCTGCATGCGCTTAGAGATCATGGCGAAGATGTCGCCCAAACCCTATTCGGTGAATTGCCC
>JBBQCU010000374.1:0-4184 GCA_038319065.1 Methylococcales bacterium | reverse complement strand
ATGCCAAGTTGCGTCGCATAATATTGCGTGCCAATATCATTGGCAGGGCTGTTGGGGTTAGGCACGAGTTATTCTCATTGTCATATAAGTTTTCCGCAACATTTTACTCTTAAAATTTTGTACCTTTCGTGTTTTTCGTGGACCTGATAACCTCCTCTATGAAGTTAAATAGCGCTCACGGCTAAGATGTCCCAAAGTCCGGACTTCTTCATGTCCTATGTTCAATATCCTTATAGTGGCGCAAAGTCTCACCTGTATATATTTGACGGGGACGGTAAATAGTGACCTGTTCACCATGAATCATTTCACGCCAATGCGCGAGCCATCCGGGCATCCGGCCAATGGCAAATAGAACCGTAAACATATTTGTGGGTATGCCTGCTGCGCGTAATATGAGTCCTGAGTAAAAGTCCACATTTGGATACAATTTCCGGGAAATAAAATAATCATCCTTTAGCGCAATTTCTTCAAGCCGCCGGGCAATATCCAGTAGTGGATCATTGACACCCGGTTTGTTAAGCAGCTTGTCACAATGCTGTTTTAATACCTGGGCGCGGGGATCAAAGTTTTTATAGACTCGGTGACCAAAACCCATTAACCGGCGTCCTGAATTCTTGTCTTTTGCCTGATTAATAAAGTCAGTTCCGTCACCGCCTTCAGCGTGTATCTGTTCCAGCATTTTGATCACTTCCTGATTAGCGCCGCCATGGCGCGGCCCCCACAGAGCAGCAATACCCGCAGTGATTACCGCATATACATTGGCCATGCTGGAACCGGCCGTGCGCACAGACGATGTGCTGCAGTTTTGTTCATGATCTGCATGCAGTATCAGGAACATATCGATGGCATTAACGATATCAGGATCCAGTTGGTAATCACGCACTGGCGAGGCGAACATCATGTTCATAAAATTACTGGTATATCGATATTTAATGGAAGGATAAACCAGTGGTTCACCGATGGATTTTTTATAAGAAAATGCCGCGATGGTACGCACCTGAGAAACCAGGTTGGCAACAATTTGTATTTCCGTGGCTTCATCCAGCCGGTCCGGCACCGGATAAAAAGTGGACAACGATGCCACCATGGTCGCAAGAATTCCCATGGGATGAGAGCCACGGGGGAAGCCGTTAAAAAAATGATGCATATCCTCATGAATAATGGATGACTCATTGAGACGGGTTGAAAAGTCAAGCAATTGTCCGGAACTGGGCAATTCACCATAGAGCAACAGATAAGAAACCTCGGTAAATCGGGAATGTTCAGCCAATTCTTCTATTGGATAGCCGCGATAACGCAGTATGCCTTTTTCCCCATCGATGTAAGTGATGGCGCTTTCACAAGCGCCGGTATTTCCGTAACCATCATCCAGTGTTACATAGCCGGTATTGCTGCGTAGCTTGGTAATATCGATGGCTTTTTCACCTTCAACCCCCATGTAGGTAGGCAACGTGTAGGATTTATTTTCCAGCGTCAATATTGCTGGGCTTAGCACTTTTAATATATCGCTCATTTTAGTAAAGCTCCTTAGTCATGTATCGTTATCTATAATTGGGTTGTTCGATAAGTATTAAGCCACTCGCGCAACTGCACACCATTATTGTCTTCTATAGTGTCGTTCCCAAGCTCCAGCGCCGGAATGAATCCTGCACCCCTTCAGCGGTGCAAGACGCAGAGCGTTTCTGGTTACATTCCCACGCGCAGAGCGTGGGGGCGATAAATCCGGAATTTAACGATTGCGATGGCGTAAATCCAGGGTAAAAGGATAGTCTGTACTCAATTCTTCCTCTGGGGGCGCCATTGCTCTGGGTGCTGCATCAGTGATACTGAAATTTGCCAGCAACGGTTTCTCTGAAGCTGCTACCTGAGTCGTCGCCAGCGGAGGTCTGATTATAACCCCCGGCGTGTGACCATAATCCCAAAACCGCGTCATGCGCCTTGTTTCTGCTGCATAATCATTGACGGGGAAATCATCATAACTACGCCCGCCCGGATGAGCAACGTAATAGGTACAGCCGCCGACTGAACGGCCATTCCAGGTATCGATCATGTCAAAAACCAGAGGGGTATGCGGCGCAATCGTGGGATGCAATGCCGAAGGCGGCTGCCAAGCCCGATAACGCACACCGGCGACATATTCACCTTTACGGCCGGTGTTGCGCATGGGCAAACGCCTGCCGTTACAGGCAATAACATAACGTCCCTCGGTAAATCCGGTTACCGATACTTGTATTCGCTCAACCGATGAGTCTACATAACGCGCAGTGCCGGTACTGCTCATTTCTTCACCCAGTACATGCCAGGGTTCAATCGCAAAACGCAGTTCCATATCAACGCCGTCAATCAGGGTGTTGCCATAGCGTGGAAAACGGAATTCGAAAAACGGCTCCAGCCATTCCAGTTCAAAGCCGAAGCCTGCGCGTTGCAAGTCTTTAGTCACTTGCTTCATGTCTTCACGGACATAATGCGGCAACATAAACCGGTCATGCAACTCAGTACCCCAACGCACTAAATCATGTTTATAAGGTTCGCGCCAGAACCAGGCAATCAATGCCCGCAGTAACACAGTTTGTACCAGTGACATTTGAGCATGTGGAGGCATTTCAAAAGCACGCAGTTCAAGAATGCCCAATCTGCCGGTGGAACTATCGGGAGAATACAATTTATCAATAGAAAACTCGGAGCGGTGCGTGTTGCCGGTAATGTCAGTCAATAAATGCCTTAATAACCGGTCAACCAGCCACGGAGGAGCTTCGCCTTCAGGCATTTGTTGAAAAGCGATTTCCAGTTCATACAGCTTTTCATCCCGGCCTTCATCAACTCGAGGGGCTTGACTGGTGGGGCCGATAAACATACCTGAAAACAAATACGATAAGCCAGGATGATGTTGCCAGTAAGTAATCAGGCTGCGCAATAAATCGGGTCGGCGTAATAAGGGGCTGTCGGTCGGCATTTCCGCACCCATAGTGATGTGGTTGCCGCCGCCGGTTCCGGTATGACGGCCGTCCTGCATGAATTTTTCAGTGCCCAGCCTGGCTTGATGCGCCTGTTCATAGAGAATGGTGGTTTTTTCCACCAGCTCCTGCCAGGTTTTGGACGGATGAATATTCACTTCAATAACACCGGGATCAGGTGTAACCATCAAGCGTTCGATGCGGTAATCGCGAGGCGGCTCATAACCTTCCATGACAATGGGTATGGCCAGGCTTTCAGCGGTCGCTTCAATAGCCGCGACCAGCTCAAGATAATGTTCCAGCAAAGTCAGCGGCGGCATAAAGATATAAATCCGGCCTTCCCTGGCTTCCACACACATCGCTGTATGCGGCACTTCAACTTCCATGACTATATCATCACCCGGTTCCTGTTCGATAATTTCCGGATGTTCATTAATTTTGGCTTCGATGTGGCTATAACGGCGTGTCACCTCGCCATAATAATCGCCCAATTCCGGTAAGTCTTCAAACAGACTTTGGTTCTCCGGTGTTTCACGTTTATCAGGCGCAACCCAAGGCAGGCTGGCCAAAGGTAACCGCATACCCATGGGTGAATTACCTGGAATCAGGAACATCGCACCGCGCCGGAAATCCCAGGGGCCGCTTTTCCAGCATTGTTCGTACCAATTCCATTTGACCGGTAAAGTAAAACCCGCCGGCTGATCCAGGCCGGTATCCAATAGTTTGGTTAAGGTTTTACGTTCAATAGAATCTTTCAGGTTACTTTTTAAGGGGTCAATGTTCTCCGGTATCGTGCCTTCTTGCCAGAGATAATAAAAATTATCTTCAAAAGCAGTGACAATGTACCGGGAAGGCACACCCAAACGCTGACTGATTTGGTGAATAAATTTTTGCGCCTGTTTTACAGTATGACCGTAATCCTTATTAATATCGGCAAGCAACGTAGGATTGCGCCAGACCGGGATACCATCCTTACGCCAAAAAATGCCGTATTGCCAACGCGGCAAAGGCTCGCCAGGATACCACTTGCCTTGACCATAATGCAGCATCGCTCCCTTTGCAAAGACATCACGCAGACGAATGGTCAATTGTTGTGCGCGTTCGCGCTTGTTTGCACCATCAGCGTGCGTATTCCATTCATCGCCTTCCATATCATCGACCGAAACAAAGGTAGGTTCACCTCCCATCGTCAACCTGACATCGCCCTTGATTAACTGTTGATCAACATAT
>JBBQCU010000373.1:0-4190 GCA_038319065.1 Methylococcales bacterium | reverse complement strand
TTTTCCAGCTTTTTCAGTTCTTGTGTATTCATTAACGGTACTTGAAGTATCCCTCTAGGTTCTGGCTGTGGGGCTTATTTTATAGCGTTATGGGTTCTTGCACAGTGAAAATGAAAATTATCTTCTGTGCTTGTCTTTCCTCAAGCCATTACCGATAGTTATAAGTTGCTCTTTTTGGCTGTTTTCCTATCCCCTGCGCTTCCCTAAATTACAATACCCAACAATCAATCCAATAAAAAATTAGCCTGGTGCTGCTGGTCTTCCAGTCCCATCTCAGTAGTCCCGTCTTTTAAATTAACCCCCGATAGCTGTAATTTTTCGGACTCCTTGATCAAAAAAAGCAATTTCTTTAACGCCTGTTCATAACTCAGTCCGTTTTTATGAATATTGGAAATGCAGTTGCGGTCAGCGTCGGTGCTTATGCCTGATTTGGCCTGATAAGTGAAGTAAATGCCCATGCTGTCAGGCGAGCTTAAGCCGGGGCGTTCACCGATTAAGACTATGCACAGTCTGGCAGCATAGCGTTCCGCGATGACATCGCCAATGGCTACCCGCCCGTGTTTTACGAGACAGACCTGAGGCAGTTTGTAACCGTTTGCTTGCAGTTCTGGCAGCAATAAATTCAGGAACGGTTCGGCATGCTGCTCAATGGCTTTAGAGGATAAGCCGTCAGCAACAACGACAACCGCATCAGCCGAAGTTTGTGCGGTGTGCTGTAAACAGTCTATCGATGATGAGCTTAACAAGCGTCCCAGATCAGGGCGTTGCAAATACATAGTCTGATTTTCTGCCTGTGTTTGCAAGACCTGGGTTTGATAGCCCAGCAAGTTTAAGCGTTGTGCAAGGCTCGTAAAATCCAGCGGTATATTGACTGCATCGCGGGCCAAGGCGTGCGCTAACTGAAATTCCAGACAGGCGCGGGTCGGCAGGCTCATGCCCGCGCGCCCTAAGGCGATACGCGCGGGGGTGAATTGGATCAGGTTGTGCCAGGGGTCTTGAGAAATCTCCGGTTCATTATTGTTGCTCATCGCCGTACTCACTTAAGTTTTTGCAAAGACGGTTTGAATAATGCGGGAACCTCCGGTTGCTTGAGCAAACGGTTATCGGCATTAAAAATCCGGTGTTGTTGCAGCCATTGTTCAAACTCAGGGGCGGGCCTCAGTCCCAGCACCTGGCGCACATAAAGCGCATCATGGAAAGAGGTCGATTGATAATTGAGCATGACATCATCCGCCCCCGGAACACCCATGATAAACGTTCCGCCAGCAACAGCAAAAGACGTGAGCAAAATATCCATATCATCCTGGTCGGCCTCGGCGTGATTGGTGTAGCAGACATCACAGCCCATAGGCAGGCCCAGTAATTTAGCGCAGAAATGATCTTCCAGACCGGCGCGGATAATCTGCTTGCCATCATAAAGATATTCCGGGCCGATAAAACCGACCACGGTATTGACCAGCAACGGCTTAAATTTGCGCGCGACCGCATAAGCCCTGGCTTCACAGGTTTGCTGATCCATTCCTTCATGGGCATTGGCGGATAGCGCACTGCCTTGTCCGGTTTCAAAATACAGGCAGTTATCACCCAACGTTCCGTTTTCGAATAGGTTACCGCGCTTAAGTTCCAGTGCGGCCAGGCGGGCTTCGTTTAACAAACCCAGGTTAATGCCGAAGCTGTCATTGGCTTTTTGCGTTCCGGCAATGGATTGAAAAACCAAATCAACCGGTGCGCCTTGTTCGATGGCTTTCAATGTCGTGATAACATGTGCCAGCACACAGGATTGGGTCGGTATTTGATAACGCTCGATCACCTCATGCAGCATGTGCAGCAAACGCAGGGTCGCTTCAAGATTGTCGGAAGCCGGATTAATGCCGATAACGGCATCGCCGCAGCCATACAACAAACCGTCCAGTAGACTGGCGGCAACTCCGGCGGGATTATCGGTAGGATGATTGGGTTGCAAGCGGGTAGACAAGCGGTTTTCAAGGCCAATCGTGCCTCGGAAGCGGGTAAGCACGCGGCATTTTTTAGCAACCAGAATCAAGTCCTGGATACGCATAATCTTGGAAACAGCGGCGGCCATTTCCGGAGTCAAGCCTGGAGCGATAGCCGTTAGCGTTTCTGTTGTCGCGTGTCCGGACAGTAGCCAGTTACGAAAATCGCCGACCGTTAAGTGACTGATGGCCGCAAAAGCAGTGTTATCATGCTCATCAATAATCAAGCGGGTGACTTCATCCTGTTCATAAGGCACAAGGGCTTCATTAAGAAACTTTTTTAACGGCACCTCGGCTAGCACCCATTGTGCGGCGACCCGCTCAAGGTTATTAACAGCCGCTACGCCGGCCAGATAATCGCCCGAACGTGGTGGTGTAGCCTTGGCCATCAGATTACGTAGAGTTTTAAAGTCGTAGGCCAGATGGTTTATGTGTGTTTTATACATGATTGACTTATCTCGCGCTATTCAGATTGTTCAACATAGCATGAGATTATGAAGGAAATGTGATAGCTATCCAGATAAGTTTTTCCTGCAACCGTAGGGCTTGCCGTGCGCGCCTTGGGAGCAAAGGCGCACTTGGCACGCCCTGCGCCGGATGTTTTTAAGCAAAATAGTCGGTAGCGCCAAACCAATCTTCCTTATTTTGATTCACTGGAGCCGGCTTTCCACTAACCAACTCGTCAAGGACATATTCCAGCCCATAAGAAATGCCATTATCAAAAGCCTCATTCATGGATGACACAATATCAATAGGAGTATCGGGATTTTTGTTAACCATTTTTTACTTTCCTTTTTTCGTTGTTCACTAACGGATTTACAGAATAAAGTCTAGTACAAATATATTTTTTGTTTGGAGAAGTAATAATTTCTGTAATTTCAGGTAAAGAATGCGCTTTGTTTCCTGAACAGGAGCTGAAAGTGCTAACAGGATATGTGAATCTGCGTCATGTGTAACAGGGAGATTTTTGTGAGTTACCCAAGAAGGTTGCGCCAATTTTGAGAGAAAAGACGCCAAGTAAGGGGGAATTGAGCCAATTTAAGGCAAATGGCAAAATCTATGACTTGGGGAAGGATTGCGACAAATAAATGTAAGAGGTGTTCTTATGGTAGGCAGGGACTGATAACATCCCTTTAAGGGATGTTATCAGTAAAATCGTCCCTCATTAAATTTTAAATTGGAAGCCGATTTTAAAAATGTCCAAAAACAAGAAGCTTCTCTAATAGTTCTAACCAGAGCGATTGGAGAAGCTTCCTGCTTTCTGTGTTTTGCATTGCGACGGTATTTGTTTTTTTCCTCAAAGACGTGCGCTTTATTAAACTGATGCGCGAACTTCGCAACAGGGTTTTGTATAGGAATACAATCTATTTTGTTCGGATTTTTACGTTTTTTCATTGTTTACCTCTTATAATAGTCCTTAGGCTGTCAAACTTGACACGCATTAATATAGCATTACTTTGAGTGAAAAAAGCTTGTGAAATTCAAAAAAGATTTTGACGTGATTGTGGTGGGCGGAGGTCATGCAGGTACTGAAGCCGCACTGGCAGCCGCACGTTGTGGCGTAAAAACACTTTTGCTGACGCAAAACATAGAAACCCTGGGGCAAATGAGCTGCAATCCGGCGATTGGCGGGATAGGTAAAGGCCACTTGGTAAAAGAGATTGATGCCCTGGGTGGGATTATGGCGAAAGCTATTGATCTCGGCGGTATTCAGTTTCGCACCTTGAATGCCAGCAAAGGCCCTGCGGTCCGGGCAACTCGCGCTCAGGCAGATCGTAAACTATATAAACAGGCAGTCAGAAGTACCCTGGAAAACCAGCCAAATTTGGCGTTATTCCAGCAAACTGTCGCCGATTTAATTGTAGTCGGCAACAAAGTGCTCGGTGTTAAAACCCAAATGGGCTTGAATTTCATGGCAAAAGCCGTGGTGTTGACGACGGGCACGTTTTTAGGCGGTAAAATTCATATAGGTCTGGAAAATTATAGCGGCGGCCGCGCGGGCGACCCCGCCTCCATTGCTTTGGCTGACAGGTTGCGCGAATTACCGTTCCGCATCGATCGTTTAAAAACCGGAACACCGCCCCGTATTGATGGCAGAACCATTGATTTCAGTAAGTTGGAAGTACAGCATGGTGATGATCCCGTGCCTGTGTTTTCTTTTCTGGGCAAGCGTGAACAGCATCCCAGACAAATACC
>JBBQCU010000372.1:0-4191 GCA_038319065.1 Methylococcales bacterium | reverse complement strand
TTTCCATGAACAAAGGGTATGCGTACTGCTGTCACGCAGAAATTGGGTCATTACGGAATCGGGCGGAAAATAATGATTTCCCTCAAGCTTCACGGTTTCATTGCTTTCGGCAATGAGGGTGTTATTCCAAATAGCTTTCATTGCTCGTGCTCCATTGTTGTTGACAACATAGTAAAAGAATAGATTTAGTCAGACCGGTTTCGAAAATTCTCGACGTTTGCAAAAACCGTCACTGTAGATTCACCCGGCAACAAGAGGCCAATCGGCGGCGTCCACAGAATCCAGGGGCAAATTTTGAATACGGCCTTGCCACTTGTTAATAAAGCGTTCTTCCGGATCGTATTGCCGGGTTTGTTTGTCCAGGTCGAAATGCCGTTTGCCGCGTGGATCAGCGCCGACGCCTGCCAGATATTGCCAGTTACCCCAGTTGCTAGCCACATCATAATCCAGCAGTTGCTGTTCAAAATAGGCCGCGCCATAACGCCAGTCCACGGCTAATTCATTGACCAGACAACTGGCGGCGATCTGGCGGCCACGATTGGACATAAAGCCGGTCGCATTGAGTTGTTTCATGCACGCGTTTACCAGTGGATACGGGGTGTTGCCACGGCACCATTTCCCGAAGCGCTCGGGGTAAAAACTGGTTAAGGGTTTTTGCTGCTTGATACCCTGAAAAGCAAAAAGGCGTTTGCCATGGCGATGGGCATACCATTGAAAATAGTCGCGCCATAACAATTCAAATAATAGCCAGTAGGTTGATTGGTTCGCACCGGCTTTTTGTTCGTAGTTGTTTAAATTGAAACAAATTTGCCGGACCGAGAGATTGCCGTTAGCCAGCCAGGGCGAAAATTTGCTTGAATTTTCCCAGCCATCCAGTTCATTGCGCCGTTCTTTGTAGTGACTTGCACGACCCAAAGCAAAATAATCCGTGAGCTGCTTTAACCCCGCTGTTTCCCCACCATGAAAAACGATTTCCTGCTCAGATTCGGACGTCAATATTAAATGGTCCGGAAAATTTCCTAACCAGTCTGTTTGCGGAACCAGGCTGGAGGGCAGAAAATCGGCTGGTGGCAGCGGCTTGTCGACCGGCAATTGCTCAACTGCGTTTTTAAACTGCGTAAACGTGCCCGGTAATTTTGCCAGGGGAAAAGGCAATTGATCCAGGGCGTACAAACTATGTGTTTCCGATTCGACATAATGTACTAATGGCAATTGTTTTCGCAGGGCTAACCCCTGTTGATTTTCATAGTAACCGGTTTGGCCGCTGCGATAAATCAACGCGACTTTATGCTCACTCGCCAGATCGCTGATGGCTTTGACGGGCGCATCATAACAAACCACAAGATGCTGGTCAAGTTGATGTAATTGCTTATCCAGATCTAGCAGCGATTCTTTTAAAAACCGCCAACGATTGGCTGAGAGCGTTGCCAAACCATAGCGATTCGGCAACAGCCACTGCGGGTCTACACAATAAATACATAGCAAATCATCAACTTCATAGGCCGCTTTTAACAGATTGGCATTATCGTGAACCCGCAAGTCATTACCAAACCAGTACAGCCCAACATTGCGCATGGTCATTCAATCCTTATACGAAGTACTAGCCCGGAAACCATTTAATCAAGATCAACTGGCCAGTCTTAAAAACCGCTGGCGGCTACCAGCCGGCAATTTGCCGGCAAGAAACTTGGGTTTTAAAGCTATTTAGGGTTTAGCAGTGAGCTGATTTTAGAATCCAGTTCTCCGGGAGTGACATTACTGGCAAAAGCCTCAATGGATGAACCATCCCGGCCAATCAGATACTTATTAAAATTCCATTCAGGCTCATGGCCGGTGGCCTTAATCAGTTTTTGAAAAAATGCATTGGCTGAAGATCCTGTAACAACGCTTTTTTCCAACATGGGGAAAGTGACCCCGTAGTTGATATAACAGACGTTGGCGGTTTTTTCCGGTTCAGCAAACTCCTGATTGAAATCATTGGAAGGGAAGCCGATTACCACCAGGCCCTGGTCTTTATATTTTTGATACAGTGCTTCCAGGCCTTTAAATTGTGGGGTATAGCCGCAATTGCTAGCAGTATTGACTGCCAGAATAACCTTGCCTTGAAATGCCTTGCAAAAATCAAGCTGTTCGCTGGATCTTAATTTAGTCATTTTATAATTCAGCAAATCAGAACAAGGTTCTGCCCCGGCTGCTGAAACTGAAAATAACACTATGCTTGCGAATAAAATTAGACTTTTCATGATCACACCTTTTTGTTGATTAGCCTTAAGTTTACCCGCTCAGGGTAAAAGTCAATCAACAATTGCCTTGATCATTGGCATGACGATCTAAAAAGCCGGCAATATCGCTAAGTACCGATGAGCTGTTTTGCAACGGTAAAGCCAGTGCCCCGATGAGGCCCGCATGATCCAAGCCATCATAATAATGCGTTTCAACACACCCGTCCGCCTGCTTGACTTTTTTCGTCAGACTCTCGATATTGAAAGACCTGACAGTGTCGTCATCGTTTCCATAAAGTAACAGCAAGGGAGGCTCATTGCCGCCGACAAAATTGACCGGTTGCGATGCCGGGTAATTTTCTTCCGGACCGAATACGACTCGCTGGTATTCATCGGTAAAAGGCAGAAAATCATAAGGACCAGCCAACCCAATAAATCCACGAAGACTGCTCCAGGTGTCCGGCAAGAGATAACGTTCATTTAAAGTCAATAGGGCTGCCAGTTGGGCGCCGGCTGAATGACCCATTAAAAATAAACGATCGGAATCGCCGCCGAATTGGCCGATATTCTTTTTAACCCACTCTACTGTTTGCGTGGCATCATCCATTATCTGGGGAAATTTAACTTCGGGATAGTGCCGATAATCGGGAATAACAACCAAGTAACCCCTGGCAGTCAAAGCCTGAGCGACAAAAACATACTGTTCTTTTGTTAAAGTTTTACAACCGCCCCAGCATCCACCATAAAAAAATACAACGACCGGCAGTCTAATAGGTTGACCGGACATTTTTTCGGTTTCAGGCACATAAACATTCATAACATTCTGCTTTTCAGGGCCGTATGATAAATTTTCGTAAACATGATAATTATCAAAACCGGCTAGCAGGTTGACTACCAACAAGCCCGCACTGTTGCAACCAGGCAATAGTGATAGCATGAATAGTATTCCGAATGATCTGATCGTCATTTTTATTAAATAAAAGAGAAACGTTATTTATGTTAAAAAACAGGTAACAATTCAACTTATTTTTTTATCGCTGGCCCGTTGATGTCCAGGAAACTGCTGTTCATGCTACGCGATCAATTTTCTTGGTGAGAGAAAACCATTGTGATTCCCAAAATGAAGTGCATGCAAAACCGGGGGAGACACCTGTTCAAGGTCTACTGGCTTAATGAAATACCTATCAGAAAATACCGGTTTTTGGTCACCTCATTGGCCGACCAGGCTAGTTTTTGATTAATTTCTTCGCGGTAATCGGTTACGACATCAATTATAGTAACCTTCGGATCTACGACGGCAGGTGCCACCATAGCCTCTACCTATTAGCGTTTAAACAGGATATTATTGTGCGTTGTGACCTTTTCTAAAAAGGGAGGGTTAAGCTCAAAACCATCATAATGCAATTGGCGTTATAAACACATTGATGCTTATATTTAATTTGCTTTTTGCGTTCGAGCACCCAGTCGTCAAGTGACAAATGAGTTTTTCTTAAATTAGAATAATTATTTTTTTTACCGATGCAGAAAACCCAGCCAGGTTCATTACTTTTAGAACAGAAATAACATTAAAGTCCCCCCTTCACAAGACATGGTCTATTACTAACAGTAGCTGCTTTAAAACCACTAACAGATTTAAACGCATTTTCTATCGAAGACGAGCATCCGCAATCGAGTCTTTTCCTTGGGCGGAAATACTTCATCCTGAGCGACGGCTTTGGTGAGACTCGACCATCTGCATTAGGTGCGAAGCTCTCGATTATTGGCAGTCTTTGAATGACCGCTTTTCAGGATTAACCAGACATTTATTGGAAACTAGCGACTGTCTCCATTTGGCCGTTATGCAAAGCTTTGCATAACGGCCATTATGACAAGTGTCCTTTTATGCACAGTGCGTTGCCGCGAGCGAGATGCAGCCTGGGTTAGAAGCATCAATCCCGCTCGCGAGCTTTGCATAATTACAGCGATTTTA
>JBBQCU010000371.1:0-4200 GCA_038319065.1 Methylococcales bacterium | reverse complement strand
TTTGTATTAATAGGTTTTTGTCAACATCTATCGGCATTGTAGCGGCACCGATTTTTGTTAGCAGAATCAGTCTGATTTGGCCATTCACATTCTTCTTGTCAACAGCCATTAGTTCTAAAAATCGATCTGAGTCAATTTGTTCCGGTGGACGGGTAGGTAAGTTGCATTTTTTGAATAGCTCGATAATTCTTGTTACATCGGCATCATTTAACCAGCCTTTTCTTCTGGAAAGATCCGAAGCCAAGCATGTTCCTATAGCAACCGCCTCGCCATGAAGGTAGGTAACGTAACCAGTCCCCGTTTCAACCGCATGGCCAAAAGTATGACCTAAATTTAACGTCGCTCTAACGCCGGTTTCTGTTTCATCTTCAGCGACAATCTTGGCTTTATTGAGACATGAACGCTCGATGGCATAGGACAAGGCTTCTTTGTCTCTAGCCAATAATGCGTTGACATTATGTTCCAGCCACTCAAAGAATTCAGCATCCCTGATCAGGCCATATTTAATAACTTCGGCTAAACCTGCGGATAACTGCCGGTCATCCAGTGTATCTAAAACATTGGCATCGGCGATAACACATTGAGGCTGATAAAAAGCACCGATCATGTTTTTACCCAAAGGATGGTTAACACCGGTTTTGCCACCTACCGAAGAATCAACTTGGGCCAATAAAGTTGTGGGTATTTGCAGAAAAGCAATGCCGCGTTGGTAGCAGGCCGCTGCAAAGCCACCCATATCGCCAATTACTCCACCGCCTACAGCGATCAATGTCGCATTACGGCTAAATTTGCTAACCAGCAATTTGTCGAAAATGCGCGTAACATATTCTAAAGTCTTGAATTGCTCACCGTCAGGCAATATCACTGTTTCGACATCAAAACCGTGTAAATTTTTTAAAATCCTATCTAAATACAAAGGGGCAACGGTTTCATTGGTTACGACAATGACCTGTTTGGCTTTGATATGCTGAGTATATAGCCCGGATTGGTTTAATAAATCAGAGCCTATGTAAATTGGGTAACTGCGGTCACCTAAATCTACCAGTAATTTTTTCATTTGCGTTAACGATTAGCGGATCTGTATTCTTCCAGAATGTGGTTAACAACGGCTTTGCTTTGCATAATACCGGTATCAATAATGTAGTCAGCACATGACAAATAAAGATGCTCTCGCTGTGCGAATAAACTTTCTATACGCTCTCTGGGGTTATCTGATTGCAATAAAGGCCGCTGCGTATCTCTACGCGTCCGTTCCAATATCCTTTCAACTGAACATTGCAAATAGACAATAAAGCCTTTTTCTTTTAATAATCGGCGATTTTCTTCACGCAAAACCGCACCGCCGCCTGTAGCCAGCACTATGCCTTCCAGTTGAGTCAATTGCTGAATCATTTTCTGTTCGCGGTCCCTAAATCCTTCTTCTCCTTCAAATTCAAAGATGGTAGGAATATCGACCCCAGTACTTTCTTCAATCGCCTTGTCGCTGTCATAAAAAGGCACAGATAGTGCTTTTGCCAACTGCCGGCCTATCGTGGTTTTTCCTGCACCCATGAGGCCAACTAAATATATATTCTCTGATCTCGTCATCAAACTACCGTGCTGGTCTAAAATTTCCCCTTTAAGGGCATTATATCAATTGCTTGCAGCATTATCTTTAATGATTTTTGGTGTTACAAAAATCAACAATTCTTTTTTAGTATCTCTATCTATTTTTTTCTTGAACAAAAATCCTATACCCGGTATGTCAGCTAAAAAGGGGACTGAACTAGTGGTATACTGTTGATTCCCTTCAAAGACTCCGCCTAACACAACTGTCTCGCCATCCATTACCTGTACAGAAGTTTCAACTGCCCGTTTTGTAATAGAAGGCTGCCCCTGGTTTCCACTGAGTAAGGGATCCGGCTCATCCTTGGTAATTTTCAAAGTCATGGAAATGCTACCGCTGGGAGTTATTTGCGGCAGTACGTCAAGCTCCAGTAAAGCATCTACAAATTGAGTGTTTATTCCTAAATTGCCACTAGAGCTTTGATAGGGTATTTGAGAACCTTGAGTAATCTTTGCGTTACAACGATCAGTGGTCATTACTCTCGGATTGGATACAATTTCACCCCTGCCTTGATCTTGTAAGGCCGATAGCTCCAAATTTAGAACATAATCAGCACCTCTTGCCAAGGTCATGCCTAAAGCGCCGTAAGGGTTAGAGGCGGCGAGATCTACCAGGGCATCATTGACAATAGCTGTTCCATTGATAGTACCCGTTGTACCACCTAAATTATTTACTGATCCTACAGGCCCTGTGCCCGTGTTAACGTGAACAGTGTTGCCTGCCACTCCAAACCTTACCCCCAATTCTTTTGCAAATGAATTGCTGGCGATGACTATTCTCGATTCGATCATCACTTGACGCACAGGAACATCAAGCTTACGAATCAGTTTCTTTGCCTCTTCCAAGCGCTTGGTTGTTTCGCGGACGATTAAGGTATTTGTTCTTGCATCAACAACCGCAGAGCCTCGGGAGGAAAGAATTTTAAACTGATCACTCTGGGTACCTTGACCGCCACCTTGTTGACTAGCAACTTGATTGCCGCTTTGACCTCCTCCTTGTCCGCCTTGAGTTGTTAACGAACCTAGCGACGACGATGAAGAACTTGAACCCGACGTGGTTTTCGTTCCACAACTTCCGAACTGGCCAGTATCAAGCCCATTTAAGAGATTTTTAAAGTTTTCCGCTCTGGCATAATTTATTTTAATATATTCAGTCACCAGTGGATCCAATCGCTCAACCACTGCTGCCGTCTCCTGTTGCTGTTCTTTATAATCCTTAATCTTACCAGCAGGTGCAATCAACGTAACATTACCTGATTCAAATTTTTCCAGATTCTGGGTCATCATGACAAAATCCAATGCCTCATCCCAAGGCACCTCATCCAGTTTTAAAGTGATATTGCCTTTTACATCATCACCGGCAACAATATTCTGTTTGGTAAATTCGGCAAGTATTGCAATAACGCTACGTATCTCTATGTCCTGAAAATTTAATGATAACCTTTCACCCGTGTATTTTACCCGTGTTCTGTCGAGCGCTTCTTTTTCTTCATTGCTTAAAGGCCGAAATTCAATAGTCAACAAGCCTTCAGATTGAAGCACGGAATAATCGTAAAGATCATTTTGCGTTGTTACAGTAATTATGGTTTCCTGGTTTGATGAGACCGTATCTATAAATTTGACGGGGGTTGCAAACTCAGACACATCCAGCCTATTCGCCAAGTTTTCGGGCAAGCGGGTGTTTAACAGGCTTATGACTACTTTTCCACCATCCTGTTTTGAGTTAACGATAGTATTGGGATTAGCCAAAGAGACAAGTATGCGTCCTTCATCTTTGTCACCGCGTTTAAAATCAAAACCGCTAATAATCTGTTGAGGAATTAATGCTGCCACTACTGAGTTTTCTGCATTTGCAAAAACAGGGGCACTGGGTTTTGCAACAACGGGCTTTAACTTAGCGGGTGCCTGGTTTGTTTCACTGGATAAAGTCAAGAGCACTTTATTACCGGCCACTTTGATTTCAAACGGTGTTGATTCAATCAGATTAACTACGACACGAACTCTATCTGCAGCTTCCGCCACATAAATATTGCTCGCCGTACCCTGGTTTATCGAGAACATTTTTTTTTCCAGTGCATTTTTTACCCCGGAAAAATCCAGAGCGATTCGTGCAGGATTATCAGTATGAAATACTTTAGGTTCAATAGCAGTACCGTTCATTTCCAGTTGTATTTGTAACTTGCCTCCCGCCAGTGCATCGACGTTTATTCCCATAATTGCCAGGTCACTGGCTCTAACAGAAGCTATTTGGAATATAAACAAAAACAAGATCAGGATCTTATAGGTACATAAAGATGCACCCATTTTATTCAACATAATACCGCCTTGCTTAGTATTCATCTTTATTTCCAAAAAAATCACTCTGTCAACGCTAATGACGTTTGTTGCTCGCGCCATGTACCCGGCTTATCAGGTACTATTTCCATTAGTTCTATTTTATCAGTATTTATGCGTATAATTTTTCCATAATTTTTACCCATATAATTGCCAGCCTGAACGCGATGAATGGTGCCGTCATCCGCTTTGACCAGCCCCCACAAATTCGATTTCATAACAACGGTACCCACCATTTTTAAGACCTCCAAAGGAAAAGCC
>JBBQCU010000370.1:0-4217 GCA_038319065.1 Methylococcales bacterium | reverse complement strand
GCTTTGCAAAAAGCCGGTATCATCACCCGTTGCTTTTCCAACGGGACAGAGTTATTGACGGCTTTACGACATGACTTGCCTGATGCTCTGATAACTGATATTCGCATGCCCGGCATGGATGGCCTGGAACTTTTAGGCAAGGTTCAGAACAGTCACCCAACTTTACCCGTTATCGTTATGACCGCCCATTCCGATCTGGAAAGTGCGGTTTCGGCATTTCATGGTGGTGCCTTTGAATACTTGCCTAAACCCTTTGATATTAAAGAAGTCGTTAATCTGGCACAACGCGCCTGCATCCATGGCCGACAACAGCAAGCGGACGCAAATCGAGCCTCTACCTCTAACATTGAGCCTACACCGGAAATCATAGGCGAAGCGCCGGCGATGCAAGAGGTTTTTCGCGCGATAGGTCGACTGGCTCGCTCCCACATTACCGTACTTATTAATGGCGAATCGGGAACCGGTAAGGAATTAGTGGCTAAAGCCCTGCATCGACATAGCCCCAGAGCGAAGAGCCCCTTCATCGCCTTAAATATGGCTGCGATCCCTAAAGATCTGATGGAATCGGAACTGTTCGGTCACGAGAAAGGCGCTTTTACCGGCGCGCAAGTACGGCGTGCGGGCCGCTTTGAACAAGCCAATGGCGGCACGCTTTTTCTTGATGAAATAGGCGACATGCCTGCAGAATTGCAAACCCGTTTATTAAGAGTGCTGGCAGATGGAGAGTTTTATCCGGTTGGGGCGCATCTTGCTGTTAAAGTTGATGTGCGCATAATTGCCGCCACTCACCAGGATCTTGAAACACTAGTTGAGCAAGGACGTTTTCGGGAAGATTTATTTCATCGCCTAAATGTTATTCGTATACATATCCCGCCTTTGCGCGAGCGTAAACAAGACATACCTTTGCTGCTGCGTCACTTTTTGCATCAAGCAGCTTCCGAACTGGGCGTGGAAATGAAAACCCTGAAGCCTGAAGCCGAGGCATTTTTAAGTACGCTGGAATGGCCTGGAAACGTAAGGCAATTGGAAAATAGTTGCCGCTGGTTAACCGTTATGGCATCTGGCCGGGAAATCCATCTACATGATTTGCCACCTGAATTGCTTAATACACCGTCAGAAAAAGAGACTAGCGGAGCCGACTGGGAATCTTTACTGAGAAACTGGGTAGATCAGCAACTACAGACAAAGGAAGCAGAAGTTGCCAAACAAACCATACCCGCAGTGGAAACTATTTTAATTAAAGCCGCCTTGAACTTTACCCACGGAAGACGTCATGAAGCCGCAATTTTACTAGGCTACGGCCGAAACACACTAACCCGTAAAATAAAAGAATTGGGGATAGAAGAATAAAATCAGGCCTTAGCCTACACTATCTCCCATATGCGCCAACTTAAGGAAAACGACGTCATTCCTGCAGGGATTCACATCAGGCTATCCTGCCTGATGCCCTTCGGGCTAATGCAAATCTGTTCCAAACAGATTTGTGCCGGAATTCAGATGTAACGGACGGCAAATTCTACAACCACATCCATCTGTTCTGGATGTCAGCAATCCCTGCCGATTTGACGACTTATTAGATAAATGCCACATATTTAAGATGTTAAGTTACTGCATATTTTTTATTGCTATCCTCCATTTATATTCTTTTTATTTTCTGTCATATCCCCTCTCCAAAACCCCTTCGACAAAGCTCAGGGCAGGCCTCTCCCAGTGGGAGAGTGAGTAAGATGCCTGACTTATTTCATGTACATTCCTTAGCAAGTATGGCTTCCCACTTATTTGTTTCTTCGGCTGCGCTCAGGACAGACATCTGGTGAATTGCGGTTTTCAGGATGATATAGAGTCTAACGTCTTTGTACGCACCACCACCGCTCATAACAAAGCTAATTGCACTAATATAGTGCAGTATATGATGAAATGTTCTAACTATTCATTGATACCAAACAAGGCCATCAGGCTGATCTCGATGGGAATTGCAGGTGTTGAACTATCCGCACAAAGCAACAAGTTATATCTACAACCGGTTAAACAATTCTTTATCGTCTGCGGTAAAGCATGCTGGGCATTTATAAAATCACACTTGGCACAGTCCATGCTTTAAGTAATCTTGAGTCGTTACTTTAAAAAGAGAGAGGAACAAATGAAACTGATAACCGCTATTGTTAAACCCTTTAAGCTGGATGATGTGCGTGAGGCACTTTCAGACATGGGGGTTTCTGGTGTGACCGTAACTGAAGTAAAAGGTTTTGGTCGCCAAAAGGGTCATACGGAACTCTATCGTGGAGCTGAGTATGTTGTTGATTTTCTGCCTAAGGCCAAGGTTGAAGTCGCAGTCGCTGATCAATTGGTCGGTCAGGCTGTAGAAGCCATTACCAAAGCGGCAAATACAGGAAAAATTGGTGACGGTAAGATTTTTGTAACTAATTTAGAGCAGGTTGTTCGAATTCGTACCGGTGAAACCGGCGATGAAGCACTCTAGAAAATAAGGAGGAACTATGAAACATATTTTAAATATCTTCGTTTTGATTGCACTATTCAGTTTTGCGGGATTTTCTTTAGCAGAACCGGCTGTCGAAACAACACCGGCAAACCCTGCTGAATCAATAGCGGTTGAAATAGCTACAACTGCATCAGGGGCAATAACTGCATCTTCGGCAGAAACATTAGCTCCTCCTAAAGTCGATAAAGGTGATACTGCCTGGATGATCATGGCGACTGTGCTGGTTATCCTGATGGTCATCCCTGGTTTGGCATTATTTTATGGCGGTATGGTGCGCGCCAAAAATATGCTTTCCGTATTAATGCAAGTATTCGTGATTTTCTCGATGATGGCTATACTGTGGGCCATTTATGGTTATAGCATTGCGTTTACCGAGGGTAATGCCTTTTTCGGCGGGTTTAGCAAGATGTTTCTCACTGGCATAACGCCTGAATCACTCGGCGCCACTTTCAGCAAAGGTGTTTACGTTCCCGAGTATATTTACGTTGCTTTCCAGTTAACATTTGCGGGTATTACTCCGGCTCTGATCATTGGTGCATTTGCTGAGCGTGTAAAATTTTCAGCCATATTAGTGTTTATGTTGATCTGGTTTACTTTTGCCTATTTACCTATGGCACACATGGTTTGGTATTGGGCTGGTCCAGATGCCTATACCGATGCTAAATCAGGTGAAGCTGCTGCGGCAACGGCAGGGTTCCTGTTTCAAAAAGGTGCTTTGGATTTCGCAGGTGGTACGGTTGTGCATATCAACGCGGGTATCGCTGGATTGATAGGCTGCTTGATGGTGGGTAAACGTATCGGCTTCCAAAAGGAGTCTCTTGCCCCGCACAGTGTCACATTGACTATGGTTGGTGCATCCTTATTGTGGGTAGGCTGGTTCGGCTTTAATGTCGGCTCTAACCTGGAAGCTAATGGTCTCGCTGCTTTAGTCTTTGTCAACACTTTATTGGCCAGTGCGGCTGCGACACTTGCCTGGACAGCGGCTGAATGGATAATACGCGGCAAACCCAGTATGCTGGGCGGCGCTTCTGGTGCTATCGCCGGGTTAGTTGCAATTACGCCTGCCTGTGGCTGGTCAGGACCGATGGGTTCTATTTTATTAGGCTTTGTTGCTGGCGCTGCGTGTTTCACAGCCGTTACCAGCCTCAAAAGCATGCTGGGTTACGACGATTCCCTGGATGCCTTCGGCGTACACGGTATCGGAGGAATCATTGGCGCCTTGGGTACCGCTATCGTTGCAAGTCCTTCACTAGGCGGCACAGGTGTCTGGGATTACGTTACCAATGGGGTGGCGGAATACAGCATGTCCACCCAATTCGTGAGCCAACTGTGGGGTGTAGGAACATGTATAGTCTGGTCCGGTATCGTATCATTCATCGCCTTCAAATTCGTGGATATTATGATCGGACTTCGGGTTAGTGAAGAGTCAGAACGCGTAGTCCTTGATATCTCCGAACACGGTGAAACGGCATATCACGTTTAATTAAACTTATTGCCTATACTTGGCGATAGTTCCAAAACAGATTAAAAACAAATATATATTCTTTGATCAAAAAATCGGGTGCTTGATGCACCCGTTTTTCGTAACATATAATTCCGATGTTTTTACGTAAAAAGTATCCTGCAGCCGAATGCAGCTTACAGCATTTGGTTTTCTATTTTTCCAATTTATTTTTTACTTCGACCGCAATTATTCAATTTAGTAAAACTGGCTACC
>JBBQCU010000369.1:0-4228 GCA_038319065.1 Methylococcales bacterium | reverse complement strand
AAATTGCGCATTGCGATTATTATGCCCACTGGCCCCGAAATGGCTGTGGCATTTTTAGCGGCTTCATCTTTAGCTCGTCATTTGAATGATAATAAATCATTAGGCTAATTTCCTGAATTTTTGTAGCGGTTAAGATTAATCATCATTCATTATGAGTGGTATTTCCATTGCGGTTTTCTGCTGAATTTTAAAGCCGCGCATTTCCAGGATACCTTTGGTATTGAGTGAAATGATCAGGTACAAGGCCTCAGGGTAGGCGGCTTGCTCTAAATCGTGGGTTGACGGCAGTGCGGGTGCTGACGGGTGGGAATGATAGATGGCGAAAAGCTCCTCTCCCAACTCCCGCATTTTTGCCATGGCCGAGATTTGTTGTCCGGCATCAAGCAGAAAACGTTGCTGAGGGTGTTCGGCGGCGTTTTTTATAGGATAGCAATGGGCCGGTAAACCATTTTTACTGCCGATGAGTCCACACACCTCAGTGTCGGGTGAGATTTGCGCAAGATGCAGTAACTGGTTGGTTATTTTGCGGGGGATTTGAATGTCTGGTGAGCTCATAATGAATGCGTAAAGTCAGTGTTAAGGTTTTCGCCCATAGGTAACGCGGGGCTGTCCCGATAAATCTCGATAGCATTGTACCTTATCATATCCCAGCGCGTTAAAAATGGCTTGTACTTGCGGAGCTTGATTATAGCCATGTTCGATTAATAAATGCCCCTGAGGTGTTAAGTAACTACGCGCTTTACCGGCGATAATCTGAATATCGCTCAAGCCTTGATTATCAGCGATTAACGCGCTTTGGGGTTCAAAGCGCACATCACCTTGCTGTAAATGGTCATCATCGGGGTCAATATAAGGCGGGTTGCTGATAACCAAATCAAAGAGCGACTTTGGTACGTTGGCAAACCAATCGCTTTGATAAAATTCAATGTTAGTGAGTTGGTGCTGTTGGGCATTGTGCTTTGCGACGGCTAACGCGGCTAAACTGGCATCGACTGCGGTGACATGAGCGTTAGGACGTTCTGCGGCCAGCGTCACAGCGATAACACCTGAGCCTGTGCCTAAATCAATGAGATTAACAGCCTGGTTGTTAGGGATTAACTCTAAACTCAGTTCAATCAATAATTCGGTGTCGGGTCTAGGGATTAACACATCGGAAGTGACTTTAAAATCCCTGGACCAGAATTCGCGTTTGCCTGTCAGGTAGGCGATAGGTGTGCCTTGTTGGCGTTGTTTAATCAAGGCTTCAAAGGCAGTGATTTGTTGGTCTGTTACGGTGTTATCACACCATGCGCGCAGGTAAGTTCTTGGTTTGCTTAACACAAAACCCAATAGCACTTCGGCATCCAATAACGGGGAATCGGAATGGCTTGTTAAGGTGTTAGCGGCTTGGGCTAACAGGGTTTTTATGGTGGGCATAAGTAAGGGGTTTTTTTCATGTAAGGTTACGCGTTGCTTACCTTACGCGGCTCGGTCACAACGGTGTTTCCACTCAGCATGCTCAAATACCGTCATACCCGCCGGGAAGCGGGTATCCAGTGCCAAGGATGGCGAGTTTTAATACTTCCATGTAGCCTGGATTCCGGCAATCCCTGCCGGAATGACGGGCTAGAACATGCTTGTGTATAACGATGTGCGTTGCACGTGGGAACGAGAATCAGGTATCAAGTAGGTAGTTCATAATTCAATAGTGCGCCCTGTATCTTTATCGCGTTCTAAATCCAAAGGTAAACCATAAAGTGGGGATTTTTTAAAAAAATTGACTAAGGTATTTTTAGGTTTCAGATGGTTTTTGTAGTCTTCAAGCGATAGGACGATTACCTTTTGTTGATTTTTTAGTTCAATAATTTGTGCATGGTGTGCTAATGCCTCTTCCATCAAGCTATCAAAACTATTTTTTGCTTCATCGGATGTCCAAATAGTATTCATTATTATGATTCCTTAAATTGGGTTGTTGAAATTTAACAAATCGTGTGTATTGAAAAAAATATAGACGATTCGTACCCTGCTTGGCTTGCGAACCCCAATACTTTTAGTTACAGATTTTTTTTGGTTGGGTTTCGCTATTGCTTTACCCAACCTTCCTATAGGCGTAAGCAGAAAAAAGATTGCCAAATTCTGATTTTGCTTGTAACTCGGCTTCCTTTTTAGCATCATCCCAATTATTTGTTAGTATTCTTATTCGTATATTGAACAAAAGCAATACCTGTACCATCATTCGTTAAAACATCAAATAAATACATATTTTTTTCTGTATTCTTATCAGGAATATGAGAAAAAATAGCATTCATTTCATCTGGCTCTATATTAAGGAAATATAATGAATCCATTCTTATATTGAAGCTCTATCAAATCAGATGCACTATCGGCAATCAAAAATGCTGCGGTTTCTGATTTCCATCCTAAACAGAATGTCATTGTTTACCTAAATAATATTAAATTTACCAATCTACGTAACTGTTACTCGATTACCCAGTTTTCAAATTTTAAATTGGGAACTCTCTCAAACTCGCGTAGATTATTTGACACCAGTGTTGCGTTTAAGCTTAATGCGTGGGCGGCAATCAGCATATCCATATTGCCTATCGGTGTTCCTTTGGCTTTTAAATTTGCTCTGATTTGAGCATAAACAACTGCCGCTTTTTCATCCCAGTTTTGTAACGTGGTGAGGGTGATAAATTCTTGCAACTGGATTTGTCTAGCCGCTTGTAAATTTTCAGAACTCAACGTAACACCTGAACAAAGCTCGGCATAGACAATTGCAGAAATATGGATTTCTTCGCTTTGATTAAATTTTTCCAGCAAGTAAAGCGGATGCTTTTTTAAAATATAAACGCAAATGTTTGTGTCAAGCATGACCATTAATAAAACTCCCGTTCTTGTGGTATTTCATTATCTCTTTCAGCGAGAAAGTCATCATCAAAGACGCTTTTAGAGGCGAAAAATGTATCCCATTTTTTAGCCAATCGTTTTGTATTGTCTTTTAAGTTGTTTTCATACATGACAATGACTTTTGCATGGCTTGCTTTTACGTCATCGGGCAATTTCAAATGAATTTCATGATTTTCGGTAATGACTGCATCGAGTTCTATGGCTTGCATGGTTAAATCTCTTTTTGTGTGGTAAACGGTGGGCAAACGATAAAGTTGTTTGCCCACATTACACTAACGCGAACGCTTAATCATCCCCCAACTGCGTCAACAACTCCGCTTGATGTTCACTAATCAAGGGGTTAATCACATGCTCCAATCCCCCCTGCATAATGTCATCCAGTTTATACAACGTTAAGTTGATGCGGTGATCGGTTAAGCGTCCTTGGGGGTAATTGTAAGTCCTGATGCGCTCTGAACGGTCACCACTACCGACTTGTAATTTGCGGGTTAAGGATTGTTCGGCGTGATGTTTTTCCTGTTCTGCGGATAACAAACGCGAAGCCAATAACGACATAGCCCGAGCACGGTTTTTGTGTTGTGAGCGTTCATCCTGGCATTCGACTACCGTCCCTGTCGGAACGTGGGTAATGCGTATCGCCGATTCGGTTTTATTAATGTGCTGACCGCCTGCACCTGAGGCGCGGTAAGTATCGACTTTTAAATCAGCGGGATTAATATCAACAGCGTCGACTTCGTCCACTTCGGGCATGATAGCGACGGTACAGGCAGAGGTATGAATGAGCCCTTGTGATTCTGTTTCCGGAACACGTTGCACGCGGTGTGCGCCCGCTTCAAACTTTAATTGGGAATACACATCGCGTCCTTGAATGCGCAAAATGATTTCTTTATAACCGCCGTGATCGCCGAAACTTTCGTTGATAATTTCCGTTTGCCAGCCACGCCGTTCTGCATAACGCTGATACATACGTGCTAAATCGCCCGAAAATATCGCCGCTTCATCGCCGCCTGTGCCTGCGCGAATTTCCAGGAATATGTTGCGATTGTCATTAGGGTCTTTGGGTAGCAGTAATAATTGCAATTCATGATCAATGGCATCCAACTGGTTTTGCGCATCGTTGACTTCTTCTTTTGCGAGTTCACGCATTTCAGGATCATTGTCGGTTGCCATTTCTTGGGCCGAAGCCAAGGCGGCTAGTGTCTGTTCGTAGCGTTTATAACAATCCACCAGTGGGCCGATTTGGGCATATTCCTGGCTCAGTGTGCGAAACTTGTTTTGATTGCTTTGAACTTCAGGTTCTGACAGTAAGGCGGCGATTTCGTCATAACGTTCGCACAGA
>JBBQCU010000368.1:0-4250 GCA_038319065.1 Methylococcales bacterium | reverse complement strand
CCTTGATGTTACAACTACACCAGGTGGCGGTACTGAGGTCGTCTTTCTTCCGTTCGTTCCCATTAACGGTAACGTTCCCGAGCCAGCCATAATGGCGCTACTGCTAGTCGGTCTAGGATTTAGTCTTCGTCGGCATGTTTGAGCGATAAACAATCAGTCACGATAAGCCCTGCTTCGGCAGGGTTTTTTGTTTGTGCCCTGAAATTGTGGATAATCCGGCAGTAAAGCCCCTAAACACTAAGTTTCATATTACCAATGCAGGCGAGTGTAGCCGGATAGGTGATGAGCACATATTTTTTTCCTGCTCCAAGCAGCTTCATTAATGGGGCATCAATGATTGACCATAAGCCTATTAAGCTTAATTAGTTGTCGACACAGCCGACCTGTTCAATAGTTGATTGTTCATTTGATAAGGTGCCGTTTGTTCTGCCCATACCGCCATATAGGTAAGCGTCGCCTCCCCTATGATAGTCCCGAACGATGCATCGGCCGCATCACGACCGGTGCCGATACGAACAAATCCCTCAACCGGCGCCATTCTTGTAGCATCAAACAAATACCAGCGAGACCCCAGATAGGCTTCAAAAAAGCCATGAAAGTCGGGCGGCTGTAAAGCCACGGCATATCCCGAAATATAACGAGCGGGTATACATAACGCCCGGCACAAGGCGATGGCGAGGTGCGCATAATCCCGGCACACACCGACGCGTTGAATCAATACATCGCAGGCGCTGGTACTTTCGCCGCTACTACCGGGTTGATAGTCGAGATTGTTGTTTATCCAGTCGCAAATTGCAGTCACCCTGGAAAATCCGGGCTTAACAGTGCCAAACATTCGTGAGGCAAAATGGGTCAAGCGATCAGACTCGCAATATCGGCTAGGGTTAAGGTAGGGCAATACTTCGTTTGGCAATTGGGAGTACCCGGTCTCGATAATCCCTGAAGTATTATAAATTTCGGGACTTAAATCCACAAAAGCACGGTATTGGAGTTGCAGATCGCAGGGTTCGACATTTAATCGGTAAACCTGAATATCTTCTGTACCCAGAGTGCTGGCCTCGTATTGAATGTTGGGGTTTAGCTGTAAAGTCTCTTCGCAGATGGTCTGGTGCCCGGTTCTTGCCGCCGCTACGTTAAACAGGAAGCTTGTGGGTTTTGTGACTGAATACGTTAAGTCGCAGCCTACTTGAATTGTTGTCATGATTGTTAACCTTTTGCCACATGGTAAATTAATATGCCTGGATTAGTTTAATAAGCAAATTTAATTGCGCAAAGCTTGCTGTTCCCGGCACAAACTTTAAAATTTTGGGGTCAAAAAACATGTTTTTTGACTCCGCATTTCTTAACTTAATGGCAGTAAGCTTCTACCTGGCTACCTGTGCATGGTTTTCAGTGCATTAAGGAGCACGCCTACATCATGCTGGCCCTTGAATACCGGGGGGATCTCCTTCTTTATATCAAGAAGCGTATAGACGGCAATTAGCGCTGATCTTACCGAATACTCAACGGTAAACACCACGTCATCGGGGATTTCGCAAAACTGCCCGATAAACGCGAAATTCTTTGCCCCAACCGGCACTACGTCTGGCCGGTCCCCTTTGACTCTGGGCATGAATTGGCTGGTGATGAACGGCATCATGCACGGAATGCAGATTGCCGCATCAATGATAGGCTGCGCCTTGTCTCCAAGTTTGAGGTGCTGGAATAGCTCAATCAGAATCTCCTCACCACTACAATCTGACATGGGTTTGTTGACAAAATTGCTGATTCTGTCCGGGAATAAGCCATAACCCCAAAACACAAAAATATTTTCGGGTTGGTTGATGAAGTGTGGCTGATGCGCCAAAACAATACTCATGAACCAGTTCGAATCTGTCAAAGTGAATAAGCCACCCGTGCCGGCCTCATTGCCGGTAAATTCTTCTATGAACTGGAAGAATGCCGGATCATTTAGAGTCACGGTGAACGATTGCCATTTGGTCTGGTCAATATGACCGGCAAAAACTGCGGGATGCCCAAACCCTGGGCGACCCTTAGCAATATCTTCCCACAGCAACCAGGCACCGTTTGATTTATTTGAATTTAGAATGGCAGGCGCTGTCATAGATCCAAGACTGGAATTCTCTGTCATACAACCTAGCGTCACGAACACCAGATCATCCGGTGCGACGGCAATACTGTTAAGCTCGCCATTACTGCTATACCGAATGCCCTTTACCGCCCGGTATTCGCCGCCTAAGTCGAAATCAAGCCCGGTGACCTCGGTGTTCAACGAGAACTGCACCCCTTGCGCCTTAAGCCAGGTAATCAGCGGCAGTATCATGGAATCATACTGGTTATAAGGTGTTCGCCAGACGCCACCCATTTTATTGAAATCAGGAAATAATTGAATGAATCGCAACAGGTAGCGCTTAAGTTCGACCAAGCTATGCCAGGGTTGAAACGCAAACATCGTCGCCCACATCAGCCAGAAATTATTCTCGAAAAATGTGGGTGAAAACCAGTCTTCGATGCGCTTGGCACCCAGTGAATCTTCAGAATGCATCATTAGCGCAAGTAAATCCAGGCGATCCTTTTCACTCAGCTCAAATGATGACACATCAACTTTTTGGCCATCTCTAACCAGGCGGCATCGGGATGAACTGACGTATTTGTGGCTAAACTCGAAAATTTCATCTTTGACGCTCTTGGCCTGGTCAGTCAGTGAGGGAATGCTTGCAAAAAGATCATAGGTGCAGACGTAATGCTCTTCAATCATCCGTCCACCACGAACGACATAGCCTTTGTCAGGTGAACCGGCCCCATCCAAACTGCCACCCGTGATTTTGAGTTCCTCAAAAATATGAATGTTTTCACCTGGGATTAGGCCATCACGTATCAGAAAAGCCGCGCCTGCGAGAGAGGCAATTCCGCTTCCGACTAAAAAAGCCTTCCTATTGTGGGGTGGCGTAGTACCAGGCTCGACTGAAACGTCCGGATTTTTACTTTGATGCGTAGGCTGCATGATGGATTCCTATTTTGAAGACGGTAAGTCCGTATGGAGGTCTAATTGGCGGCCTCCTAATCTAAGTGATAGAGCACGTCCATTCACGCTACAGAGGCAGAAGACGGTGCTAGCTTTTCTTGCTCGCAAAAAGCAGGAGCCCGCCGCCTGCCGCGATTGCCGCTACGCCTGCCCAGACCGGAACGTTGACCGTCTGCGTGTCTTTAACCGTCAGTTCGAATGGGCCTAACTTGGCTTCCTGGGTTTCCCGGGTATAACTGAAACGGCCATAGACCAACCCCAATAGGCCAGCTAAGATCAGTACGATTGCTAATATCTTGATTACGCTCAATTCGTTTCTCCTATATAAATGACACTCTTGGAGACCTGTTTCGGGCGACGCACTAAGAGTGCACGGCATAAGCCGAAACTCTAGTTGCGCCGGACCGATCGACCTATTCTGTCTAGCTGTACAAAAACCATTCAGACTTGAGTTTCTATCAGGGTTTACCGAAACAGGCGATGGAATAAACCAGCAATAGTATCAGCTGTGCTTTTCACTGTTTTGACGTCTACGTTTACATTAGCCGTCAAAACATTACCTACGGCACCTAGCACAATTCGATGCTGCTAGACGCGCCGGCCTTGAATGACACGCAAAATAATCACGATGATCGCGAGAACCAAAAGAATGTGAATGAATCCACCGATTGTGTACGATGACACCAAACCCAGTACCCAGAGGATGATTAGGATGATTGCAATAGTTTCAAGCATGAGTGCTTCTCCGTTAGAGGCCGTCAATTGACGGCGATATGAACCAGAGATAAATCTATGAAGTATTACCGAAGGTTTAAGCAATTCCTACCCATAAACTGGTGAACTTCATGTCCATCTCCTGTGAAAAAGTTATTTGAGAACATTTCATTGTAGCTATGCAGCCAAGCCTTTGCGGACTTGGCTGCATAGCCTAACAAGGCTCGATTTAGATACTGTCCTTAATATCTTCCTTGAGATCACCCAAGCCCGACTGGACCTTCCCGACGTTTTTTTGGACATTTCCTTCTATCTCCATACCCTTATCGTCCAATATCACGCCGGCGGCTTCCTTGACTTTACCTTTGACTTCTTCGGCTAGGCCTTCTACTTGATCTTTGTTCATAAGTTTCTCCTCATGTGTTAGCCATGACCAGATAGCCATAACTTAAGCTTGGAATGATATTTCCCATCGCTTAAAGAGAAATATATCTTAAAAACCGAATTCGGT
>JBBQCU010000367.1:0-4253 GCA_038319065.1 Methylococcales bacterium | reverse complement strand
TGATTGTGAAAACAACTTTGATGAAATCAAAAACCAATGGGGCTGGTGCGGGTTTGTCACCCAGAAGCTCGCCCCCTGCCGTTTAATTGCCAGAATGATTGCGCTGGTCTATAACTGGTGGTCATTGTTCGTCCGCCTGGTTGAAGCTGAGAAACATTATGAAGCCATTGTGTCCAGGCCGTTGTTATTGCACGGCGTGGGCAAGCAAACCCAGCATGCCGGACGAACAACACTCACCATCACCAGTAGCCACGGCAGGGAGTCTTATGTGAAGGCAGCCTATACGCGGGTATGTGCATTTTTTGACGAGTTGAAAGCAATTGCGCCGCAGTTGACCCCTTTGCAGTGTTGGTATCGAATTTTAAGTGAAGCCATGAAAAAATATCTGAAGGGGATAGCCTTAAAACCGCCAGATTTAATAAATGACATGAGCTAAACGCTCTACATAACGCAATTTTCCTTGTCAAGTTTATGCTGATTTTTATTGGCAGGGATATGTTCAACTGCGGTTTTTAGGTTGATGATAAAGAGCTAAATCGTCTGCAATTGACTACTCTTCAGTACTATCTGCACGAAATCAATCCAGCCAACGGCCTCACCCGCGACAAGACTGATAAAACCACACCTGCGAGTATCGCAGCGACAGGGCTATCTTTGGCATCAGTTCCGGTATTAGTTGAGCGAGGGGTCATCTCAAGGGAGTTTGCTCCCGAGATCGTACTAAGAACGCTGCGCTTTTTTCGCGACGCGCTGCATGGGCCAGAGCCTGATGCCACCGGATACAAGGGCTTTTATTACCATTTTCTCGACATGAAAAGTGGTCGACGGGTATGGAACTGCGAATTGTCCACGATTGACTCAGCCTTCCTCTTTGCCGGCATGTTGACATGTGCCGCTTATTTTGACCAAGAGAACGAAGAAGAGGATGAGCTACGGCGTCTAGTCGATGAACTTTTTGGGAAAGCCGATTGGCAGTGGGCGTTAAACGGCGGTTCAGCAATCTCCCATGGTTGGCGGCCGGAAAGCGGCTTTATTCCGCATCACTGGAAGGGTTACGATGAGGCCCTGCTTCTGTATATTCTTGGACTCGGCTCAAAGACGTTTCCGCTTCCTGCAGAGAGTTATGCCGCATACTGCTCAACTTATCAGTGGAGGAAGATCTATGGACATGAAATTCTTTATTCCGGGCCACTTTTCACACATCAGCTCTCTCATTTATGGATAGATTTGCGCGGAATTCGCGACAAGTTTATGCGAGACCATGACACGGACTATTTTCAGAACAGCCGGCAAGCAACATACCTGCATCAGGCCTACGCAATTCAAAATCCACAGGGATTTGTCGGCTATGGGGAGCATTGCTGGGGATTCACTGCTTGCGATGGTCCGGGTTGTATGACTAGGAAGATAAACGGCGTGGATAGACAGTTCTATGATTATATTGCCCGCGGAGCGCCCGACGGGCCGGATGACGGCACCGTTGCGCCATGGGTCGTCCTAGCTTCGCTTCCCTTTGCCCCGGAAATAGTTATTCCTACCATTAATCATATGGCGCAGCTTAATATCGGTGTGGATAGTCGCTACGGGTATAAGCCTTCGTTCAACCAGACCTATGAAGTAGCGGATAGCCCCACAGGATGGTGGGTTACCCCTTACCATTTTGGTGTAGACCAAGGGCCTGTAATTTTGATGGTCGAGAATTACAGAACCGGTTTGATTTGGGATATCATGCGCCGCTCCCACTACATTGTGTCTGGCTTAAAGCGAGCTGGGTTTAATGGTGGCTGGTTGGATGGCCTGAAGTAATGAGTCTTCATAACCTATTTTTTCATCGCTTGTCAGGGAATATAGGGACATGAATATTATTCGCTACCAGTGACCACCTGTAAAATAGTTCGTTAAAAGTACCTTTGCATTTACCCATTTGAATGACTGCAAGGGGTCGTTTTTTGGCGATCGGCTATCCCTCAATTTGCTCAGTATAATTGACCGCTGTTGGGTAAACTCAAAGACTCATTCGGATCAAGGCTAGTTACCTCATAGCTGTCAAAAGTGCCATCTTCGCCAGGTAGAATGTATATCAACGCATTAAATTTTTGTGCTTCGCCCATAACAAATTGACTTCTAATCTTCAGCTTAGGTAAACAGACCTCAGTTATCCATACAGAATAAATGTTTATGGCAAATGAAATCAGGTTGTTATATTGCGCTATATTAATTTACATCGCTTGTTAGCAACGAATTCTTGGAGCTTTTGAATCAAATGGTACTTTTGACTTTTGACAGCTATGTGGTAGCTACCCCAACTTACAGAAAGTATGATAATATCATACAAATTAGATACCCACAGGCGAGAGCACACTATGTCCATGCAACGCAAAACCATTACCATCACTGACCAAATGGAAACTTGGGTGAAGACCCAAGTTGATTCTGGTAAATACGGTAACGACAGTGAATATTTTCGTGATTTAGTTCGTAGAGACCAAGAAAGGCGTGAAGCTGAAACCCACCTTCGGTATCTGCTGGATGAAGCTGAATCGAGTGGAATGAGTGATAGGAGTCCCCAAGAAATATGGGCTGAAGCTGAAACTGGTCTAGCCTGAAATTAATGCTCAGCTATCGGCTTTCAAAGAGAGCGGAGAAAGATCTTGAAAATATTGCTGTCTATTCGATCAAAAATTTCGGCATCAAACAAGCCCGGCTTTATCGGGACGGGTTATTCAAAACGTTCGACATGATATGCGCGTTTCCTATGATAGGAAGCAACCAAAACCACATCAAGAAAAATGTCCGCCGCCAAGTATATGAATCCCACTCTATTTACTATCGTATTGATGCCAATGCGATTTTTATCTTACGTATTTTGGGCCCCGGGGAAGATCCATTAAGGCATCTTACATAGGATCATTACGTAGTTAAGTTTAGTGTGCGCCAAATTTTTGAAATACCGAAATGCCTCGAATAGAGATTGGAGTTCAATTCTAAGTTCATAATTTTCTTTTCAAGAGCGGCCACTCTAATTAATCCAAATACTTATCAGGGAAACCGACTATGTCCACAAAATCCACGCTTGTCTATGGCCCTAGCTTTCACCTATACCACGACTGCTTTGAACAAGACAATGTATACCTTGAATTGGAGAAGACCCACTTCGAATGTTACCCCGACAAGGTCACGGTTGCCATACCCGTCGTGGTTTGGGAGGTGATCCGGCAATCGGTAGGGGCGGACTTTTCGTGGGCTGCAAAATCGGATGACGAAATCCAGTCGTTTGTAGAACAAGAAGTCCATGGGAGATTAACCGCTTTCCAAGACAAGGAATCCGGATCAAAAAAATTCATGTTTGGCAACAGCGTTTTCGGGTTAGCCTCAGAACCCAGGGAGAATCAAATTGAGAAAGGGTTGGCGTACTATTTTGGAGAAAGGGACAGACAACGTAAGATTTTCGAGCAAATTCAAGACTTGGTAGCCAAGCGCAAATCGCATGGATGATATTGTCGCCTTAAACGGTTAGGTTTAGGTGGGCGCAAGGATAAAGTGCGCCCCATTACCAACGCCAAAAGAGCGGCTAATTAAAATGGAAAATAAGTTGTTAAAATCTAACTTTTCATATTTTTGAAGGTCTGGTTAAACGGTTTTTAACGTCGACTTTGCAAAGCCATGAGGGGCAGGAATTGGCCGATTGTGACTATTCATTTACGTACCGGAAAAAATTCCGGATAGCTGCCGTTCCAAATCAGCTATATAAAAGTAAACTCATCGGCTCCACCCGGCCAAAACCGGACTGTGGGCTTTATTTTACTGAGCTCCAAGAGCAGACCATCAGCTGAGTTTTACCTTCCGCCATTGATATAGAAATAGCCAAAATATATATAGCATTGCTACAAAAAAGATCTGCAATGAATCGAGACGAACCCTAATCTGGCTATCTTCAATTTGTCCGAAAGGGAGGTTTCATACATATATTTTCAATGATGTACGAAAGAGGCGAAATGCATTTCGAATGCAAGCCATCATTGGTACTCTAATTTCGGATGGGGTCAGATACTTGCCCCGCGTTTTTGCTTACTGTCGCAATTCTACTGCCTACTATACGCCCATCCCAACGTTTAATTAACCACAAATACTTTCACAGCGTCTGAGTTTAATCCGGCCTTGCTGGTCTTGAAAGTTATTCTCCCAACATTTGACTGTTAGTAACAAATCGCTCTTCACAACGGCCTGTTAGCAACAAATAGAAATGTCCGGTT
>JBBQCU010000366.1:0-4264 GCA_038319065.1 Methylococcales bacterium | reverse complement strand
TATGCACACAGCGCAGGATTACAGGTTAATGCGGGGCATGGCTTGCATTTTTATAACGTTGAAGCAATTTGTGCAATACCCGAAATAGTCGAACTTAATATCGGGCATTCGATTATCGCTCAAGCCTTGTTTTCGGGTTTGGCTCAGACAGTTAAAGATTTGAAGCAAATTATGAGACAGGCACGATTATAGATTAAGTTTAAATCTGTGGCGGTCTGTTTTTTGCGCGCCGTTAATGCGAGGTAAGACCGTGTTTTTGCATACGGTAAAGCAGGGTATCCCTGGAAAGACCCAGTAGTTTAGCGGATTTACTGCGGTTGCCTTTGGTGCGGCTGAGAGCTTGATGAATCAAGTTGGCTTCTAGGGAGTCAAGCTGTAGACCCCTTTCAGGCAAGGTAAATTCCGGGACTTTAGGCATGCTGCTGTAAGTGACAAATTCATAGGGGAGATTTTCCGGTTCAATGGTTCTCCCCGCTAATAGAATGCTGAGTCTTTCGCACAGGTTACGCAATTCACGAATATTACCAGGCCATGCGTAATCTTTCAGAACTTTCAAGGCCGATCTACTGAATTTCGGCGGCGCTATTGAATGCGTTTCTGCCATCATAACCAGAAAGTGCATAATAAGATGCTCTATATCTTCGGTGCGTTGCGCCAATGGCGGAAGCTCTAAAGGTACTACATTGAGCCGGTAATATAAATCCTGTCTGAATGCACCCGTGGCAACCTGTTTGTTCAAATCCGAGTTTGTCGCTGCGATTATGCGGACATCGACGTTATAAGGCTTAATGTCGCCCACCGCAAGGCATTCTCCGGATTCCAGGAAGCGCAATAATTTTGCCTGAATTGAGACAGGCAGTGAGTTTATTTCGTCTAGAAATAAAGTGCCGCCATCAGCTGCTTGAAAAAGTCCCTGGGTATTGGCGGTCGCACCTGTAAAAGAACCTTTTTTATGACCAAACAATTCCGATTCAATAAGACTTTCAGGTAATGCAGCGCAGTTCAGGGTAATAAATACCTTATCGGCGCGGGCACTTTCTTTTTGAATCGCATTCGCGAATACTTCCTTGCCGGTACCGGTTTCACCCTTGATCAAGACGGTTACATCAGTAGCAGCAACCATTCTGGCGCTACGAATTAAGGAATCCAATGCGGGAGATTGACCAATGATCGATTTAAAATGTCCCATAGTAGCCTCTTTAATGTAATGCTGTGTGTGTTGTAAACGCCATCGGATTAAGCCATGGCAAGGCCGCTAACAGTGCCAGAACTATCATAAACAGGCCAATAGCCTGTTTGAAACGCTGCATTCTGGATAACCTAGTTAAAACGTGGGTCATTATACCTACTCCCATGACCGCAGGTAAAGTCCCTAATCCAAAAGCCAGCATGGTCAATGCGCTTTTACTGACATCACCGGCTGTTGCCGCTAGCGCTAAAGCAGCATACACCAGGCCGCAGGGCAACCAGCCCCAGACCATCCCAAAAAGATAGGCATGGGTGCGGTTTTTTACGGGAATAAGTTTCCGGCCATAGGGCTCTATTATTTTCCAAAATTGCGTTCCGGCTTTTTCGATATAAGCAAAACGGGGAAACCAGCCGGCAATATAGAGGCCTGCACTCGCCATGATGCCGGCTGAAAATAATTGTAAGACTCGATGTCCATGCGTTTCACCCAGATGCATGGTCAATAAAGCCTCAATAAGACCCGCCAATGCACCGGCTATCGTGTAACTGGTAATGCGGCCAAAGTTATAATTAAATACAAAAGGTAATAGCAGTTTTTTATTGTTACGTATGTCCGGGCTAAGACTCAGGGTTAGCGTTCCAATTATAGAACCGCACATACCTATACAGTGCATGCTACTGAATAAACCCATTAAAAAAGCGACCAGGTAAGAAGAAGTAAAGGCAGGATCAAATAGCATGGATTTAATTGCTTGAAAATTCCGCAAGAATCTGTGCCTGGATTTTTTCAGCCATCGCTTTGCGGTTTTCCGCATCACGAATAGGCCTGCCTACAACAATATAATCAGCACCATTCCGAAAGGCCATCTCTACACTAACCACACGTTTTTGATCGTCATCTTCGCAATTATCAACGGGTCTGATGCCGGGTGTAATAACCAATAGTTTTTGACCGAGTTGCTCCCTGAGCATGGATACTTCAAGCCCTGATGAAACAATGCCGTCACAGCCTATCTGCAAAGCTCTTTTAGCACGGGATAGTACCAGGTCACGTACATCACATTGAAAGCCTAAATCATCAAGATCACCGCGGTCCAGGCTGGTTAAAGCGGTGACTGCCAATACTTTCAGATCGCCTTTTTCTTTAACTGCTGCTTCCATAATGGCATCGTTTCCATGGATAGTAGCAAAATCAACCCCTTTGCTGCTTAAGGCTTTGATAGCTCGACCTACTGTAGCCGGAACATCAAAAAACTTCAGATCAACAAATACTTTTTTATTGTGTTGCTTCAGCCATTCGATAAAACCAAAATAATCACCCGACATAAACAATTCCATGCCGGCTTTGTAAAAGATCACTGAATCTCCGAGTTCATCCACTAAAGACTGGGCTTCGGAAATGCCGGGAACGTCAAGAGCCATGATCAGACGTTCACGGACAGGGATGGGTTTGGTTGATATGAATGACATAGGTTCAAGGTTCAAGGTTCAAGGTTCAAGGTTCATTAATAATGAACTAAGCCATATTTGCAGAAAATGATATTATCGGTAACCCTTATAATTCAGGTTTTACAACGCTCATTGATCCGCAACTATGTCTTGTTGCGGTATATGTTACCGGAACTTGTTTTAACAGTGAATGTTAATATTAGTAAATCGACAATACCCACCGCTTATGAACTCCACACTGATTCAAATGACCTTGTTAATGGCTTGCGGAGTAGTTTGGCGAATACTGGGACCTGCAGGGCTAACAGCCGAGCAAACCCGGCAGGTGTTAACTACTTTTGTCTATTATTTGCTATTGCCGGCCATGGTTTTAGAGGTGTTATGGAGGGCGGATATAGGCTTACAGTCTTTTCAATATACGACACTCGGTGTTGGTTGCATTTTATTTGGCATGTTGTTCAGCTGGATGACCGGAAGTCTATTTAAATTTGAGGATAAACGCCTTGGCGCTATGATTCTGGCAGCTGCATTCCCTAACGTAACATATCTGGGCTTACCCGTTTTAGAACAGACTTTTGGCAGTTGGGCGCGCTCGGTAGTTATACAAATGGATCTGTTTGCAACATCGCCTTTCCTGTTTACTATCGGCATTATGGTAGCGCGGCGTTACGGCGATGATACGACAGAAAAGCCGAAATCAGCGTTATCATTTCTTAATGCGCCGCCATTTTGGGCTGCGGCCATTGCGGTAATTTTGAATCTTAGCGGATTTGCTCCTCCGGTATGGTTTGCAGGCGTGTTACAAAAACTATCCGCTGCTGTCGTACCGTTGATGTTGGTTTCCTTGGGACTAGCATTAAGCTGGAAATCAATGACGAGTCGAAACATACCTTATGTCCTGCCCGTTATTCTGATAAAAATGCTGTTAATGCCTTTGTTCGCAATTGTTCTGGTGAATTATTTACCAATGGAGGGCAAGTATAAAGCAGCCGCTGTGCTGGATATGGCGATGCCGAGCATGGTTCTGGGTGTGGTTTTTTGTGATCGCTATCGGCTGGATAGTGCGCTTTATGCCATGACAGTCACCGTAACTACAGCATTAAGTTTAATTAGCCTGCCGTTTTGGCATGGCATACTGGTCAACGAGTTTTTAAAATGAATCCAACTCTGGAAATCTTCTCTCAAGGCGAAGAAATTGTAACGGGACAAACAGTGGATACCAATGCCGCCTGGTTGTCTCAAAAAGCGGTTGCTTGCGGCTTTACGGTAACACGTCATACCGCTGTTGGCGACAAACTGGGTGACCTCATCGTTTTACTACAGGACATATCACAGCGAGCCGATTGCTGCATTTGTACCGGCGGCCTGGGTCCTACCAGTGATGATTTAACCGCCGAAGCGGTAGCTTCTGCCTTTAATCTGCCACTCGAATTTGATGAGTTTGCTTTTGAACAAATCAATCGGTTTTTTGCACATAGAAACAGGACCATGCCCGAATCAAACCGGAAACAGGCTATGTTGCCTCAAGGAGCCGTGCGCATTGATAATGAATGGGGAACTGCACCGGGATTTTCCCTGGATTTCGAACGCTGCTGGTTTGTTTTTTTGCCCGGTGTACCGTTGGAAA
>JBBQCU010000365.1:0-4276 GCA_038319065.1 Methylococcales bacterium | reverse complement strand
CATTCATCAATAAGTCATTGTTTTTTAAAGAACAACCGGGTGATTCCTCAATGCATATTAGAGTTGGCTAATATTTTTCGAAAAATTAGCACTTCCTAATATTCATGCTCCTGAAAAACTGGGAAACTTCAGTTATTTTTATATCATGCGCTATTAGCCATTCGCCGAACCAACCTTCAGCGCCGAACAGCAGGACGAAAATCAGTCCCGAAATAACCGGTGATACTGAAAACGGCAGGTCGATTAACGTGGTCAGCAAACTTTTGCCCTTAAACTCAAAACGGGTAATTGCCCACGCGGAGGCAACGCCGAATACCGTATTTAAAGGTACTGTGATCAATGCGACTAGTAAAGTCAGTTTGATAGCCGCCACCGTGTCGGCCTGGGATAATGCCGACCAATAGGCCTCTACGCCTTTAGAGAAGGCTTGAATAAAGACCAGAGCTAATGGCACGCATATAAACAGCGTGATAAAGCCCACGGCAATGGCAATCAAGCTCCATCTGACCCAATCTGCATCTTGCAGGGCCTGTTGTTGACGGGCAACCAATCTTTCCGGATTTATGGGTTGAGTAACGGCATTCATATCACAATCCTTATAGCTGTCCAGAGCGCTTACGCACCCAATATTGCAGCACATTAATTAACAATAACAGCACAAACGAGATGACCAGCATCGTCAGGGCGATAGCAGTGGCTCCCACATCGTCATACTGTTCAAGCTTGGTTACAATCAATAGCGGCACAATTTCTGATACATAGGGAATGTTGCCGGCAATAAAGATGACTGAGCCGTATTCACCCACGCCCCGGGCAAAAGCCAGCGCGAAACCGGTCAACAAAGCGGGAAAAACATTCGGAAAAATAATTTTGCCGAAGACTTGCCATCTTGTGGCGCCAAGACTGGCTCCGGCCTCTTCCATTGCGGATTCAAATTCCAGCAACACGGGTTCAACGGTGCGCACAACAAACGGTATGCTGATAAAAATCAGCGCCACCACAATACCCAAGGGTTTAAAAGCGACCTGTACGCCAAACGAAGCCATCAGTAATTTACCAAGAAAGCCGCTGGGCTGGAAAATAGTTGCCAGCACAATACCGGCAACGGCTGTCGGCAGAGCAAAGGGGAAGTCAATGATGGCATGAAAAAATCGTTTGCCTAAAAATGAATAACGCACTAACACCCAGGCGGTAATAAATCCAAACACGCTGGCAATCAAAGCAGCCACCAGAGCGGAGGAAAAACTGACGCGAAAAGCGGAGAGCACTCGCTTGTTGGTTATGATATGGACATAATTATCCCAATTCAGCTCAAAACTTTTAAACACCAAGGTGCTTAGCGGGATTAAAACTACCAGGCTTAAATAGAGCAAGGCGAACCCGAGGGCCGGGCGAAAACCCGGCATAATACTACTTTGTGACATTGCTTCACTCCACTATAGTAAAGAGCGTTTTACTAAAAACCATGCAGTGCAGGCAAACTGCTTTATCGTTTGCCCACCCTGCATTTCTACAAGCTACAAACAAACGGTGAATTATTTTCCTGGCCCGTATATCTGGTCAAACACCCCATCATCGGCAAAGAATTTGTTCTGTGCTGCCGTCCAACCGCCGAATTGATCTATTTTAACCAACTCTAATGGCTTAAATTGCTTGGCATATTTGGCGGCAATTTCAAAATCGCTTGGGCGATAAAAGTTTTTGCCTATAATTTCCTGACCCTCCTTGGTGTATAAATACTTCAGGTATTCTGTCGCTACTTCCGTAGTGCCGTGCTTACGTGCTATATCTTCAACGACTGCGACTGGGGGTTCAGCCAAAATACTCAATGACGGAGTGATAATTTCAAACTTCTCCGGGCCGAATTCTTTCAGAGCCAAATAGGCTTCGTTTTCCCAGGCAATCAATACATCACCAATTTCTCGCTCGATAAAAGTGGTGGTTGAGCCGCGTGCACCGGTGTCCAGTACCGCAGCATTTTTGAATAATTGGGTAACGAAATCTTTGGCTGCTGCTTCGTCATTATTGTTATGTTTAAGCGCATAAGCCCACGCTGCTAAAAAATTCCAGCGCGCCCCGCCGGAGGTTTTAGGATTCGGCGTCACTATGCTCACGCCAGGTTTGACTATGTCATTCCAATCCTTAATGCCCAAGGGATTGCCCTTACGCACGAGAAATACAATCGTAGACGTGTAGGGCGAGCTATTGTTAGGCAACAAGGTTTGCCAGTTTTCCGGAATCAGTTTGCGCTTCTGGTAGAGCTGATCAACGTCATAGGCTAGCGCCAGGGTAACCACGTCGGCTTCCAGGCCTTCCAGCACAGCGCGCGCCTGTTTACCGGAACCTGCGTGAGACTGATTGATGGTAACGTTATCGCCAGTCTTGGCTTTCCAGTATTTGGCGAACACAGGGTTGTACTCCTTATACAACTCACGGGTAGGATCGTAGGAGACGTTGAGCAGGGTTACATCGGCTGCATGTGTGTTGCCTACCGCCAAAACGGCCAGTACAGCCGCAAAGATAATTTTCATAAGTAAAACTCCTTAGGTCAGGTGGTTAAAACGCTAATTGAAAACGGGTTGAGAAAACTTGCTCGCTAGGACGGTCAGCTACATGATATGTGGTGATACCTTTCGATACTGTTGGCGGCGCTGACTGCCCACCACCATTAAACGCTACATATTCGTAATCGAACCTGATTAGCGCATATTTATTAAGGAACCAGTTGGCACCAAATGTCCCGGCCGTGGCTTTACTAGCAGACTTGGTCGGATCAAGGATTTTGAAAGTATCACTATCAACAGTTAACTCGGTCCAACGTGCTGCAAGCTGTAATGCACCCCAAGTGCCTTTAAATGGGTCAAAATTCCGCAGGGGTTTGACGCCGTCAAATGTGTTATCTTCTCCGGTAACTACATAAGAAACCTGAACTTGAGCAGCTGAATTGGTCTGAGTTACGTCGTTTACTTTGCTGGTGCCGGCTCCACTTGCATGTAGAGTCTGGGTTGAAGCAACATATTCACCCATCAGCCCAAAGGGGCCTTTATACCAGTAGGCTTGTGGATAGATGCGGTTAGAACTGCCATTAGCTGTAATCGTTCTTGCCCCGGTTTGTGTATTTGCGTTTAATTGCGTGTAATCAATAAACTGCGACTGACCCAAAGGCGTTTTTTGAGCTTGAATAGTTTGGAGATCCGGATGGGAAAATGACCCTGACAAACCAACCCCAAAGCCTTCGAGCCAGGAGTAACCCGAGTGTTGAAAGGGTTGAGCAAAGATACGGCCATCGAATTCTTTATTGTTAGCAAATGATTGGGTTGGACCGCCAGACCCGTATGAATTGCCGCTATCGCCTGTACCGTCGGTTATGCCTACTTGATAGGTAAACGCATTCTTGGTATCTATTGGTCCTGGAGCCGCCTCTATTTTATAGCCAGGCATAGCGAAAGCCCCGTGTAATTGGATACCCACATCCCGATTAGGCGCCAAATTAGTTGGGAAGGCGCGTTCCAAGAAGGCTGTATTTGTGTCGCTTTGTAAGCGCTCCAAGCCGATCGACGGTTTATATTTACCGACTAATAAGCTGGCCTGAGTAAAATAGGCGAAATCGACATAGGCATCCGGTAACAGGTTGCTGGTATTAGTGTTCTGAGCAAAATCAGGCATGATTTTAAAATAGATACTTTTAAAAACATAACCGTCCAAAATAATACGCGCTTGTCTAAGAAAGATAGAGTCGGGGCCCACACTGGTATAAGATCCCGGCGAACCAGGAACCCACGCCGGAGGATTATCGCCAAGAAAATTACGATAGTCCGTTTGGATTGTGCTGCCTATTCGCAACTGATGATTTTTATCTGGAGAAGTAATCTTGAATCCATCCGCACCAGCCTCGAATGTCGGCAGCTTTTTGAAAAATCCGGTATTCACTTCATCCTGCACTTCCAATTTACGCTCCAGGGTATTCACTTTACGATTCAGTTTTTCCACTTCCGGCGATGGCGCTGCTGGAGCGGTCGTTGCCACTGCTATAGCAGGTTTGGCTGATAAAACCCCGGCTTTATCCAGTTTTTCCAGACGAGCTTCAAGTTCATCCATTCTTGTCAGGCGGCTTTCCAGTTCACGGATACGTATTTCCATGGCTTCGGTATCGGCTGCCAGGGCATCGTTAATGCCCAATAAAGCGAGATTAATTACACTCGCTATCGCGGTGCGTCGAAAGTTTCTCATAGTCTTATCCTATTTGAGTTTTAACTTCCGGTGATCCGGTCAGCCT
>JBBQCU010000364.1:0-4283 GCA_038319065.1 Methylococcales bacterium | reverse complement strand
TGATAAACTTGGGTAACGTCGACAAACGTCGCCGTGCCGGGGTGGGTACGCACTGTGCCAAATCGTTGGTAATCAAGGCTTGCTGAAGCAGAAACCGGAAAAAGCTGCGTAGCGCTGAAGCGATCAACTGGGTTTGGCCCGCACTATAACGGCGTGCCTGCTGCAGCACAAAACCGGTGACGTCTTGCGCGCACAGCGCATCCAGATTCGGCGGCTGTGTTCCAAAGCGTTGGCTAAGAAAACGCACCAGCGTGTCGAGATAAGAGTGGATGGTCGAAGGCGCCAGATTGCGCTGGCAAACCAGGTATTGTCGAAACGCCTGCACAATACTGGCGTACGCGGGATCACCAACGGCCTTTACCGGTGCCGCGATTATGCCCTCCGTTCGAAGATATGCCAGTAACTTCTTCAAGATGGATTGATCATCGCGATGAGGACATCGGATCTGATAACGGTTCTGAAAAAAAGTATGGACTGGCTGTTCAGCAAGGTCCGTTATCGTGAGTCCTTGTTGCTGCATCCATGTAGTGAGGTCTGCGAGCAGACGAACAGAATACTTTACTGTCCATAGTGCATAACCTTCGTCAAATAATTGCTGGGCGAAGGCGTCGATGTGCGCACTCAGCGGACCCGCTTGTCAGCGCTGTATAACAATGGGATTGGGATAAAAATTTTCGATCATGATTGTCTCCTGGGTAACTGGTCAATTGACCAGACAGAAAAGACAAGCCGAATAATGCTGAGTAAGCAAGCTTTAGCTCAGAATCAAACCTATTGAAAACCGTGGATAATAACAATCGATCTAAACCTTACTCGGCATTATTCGGTACTCCGGATTATGTCGCTAATGCCGAACTCGGCATTAGCGACATACGACCGCGATGCATTTACTTCAATCTGGTGTGGATATCAGCGTCGTTGCATTGTGGTTAGGCCATGAGAATCCAATGACCACTCATATGTATGTCGAGGCCGATTTATCCATGAAAGCTCTCGCACTTGCCAGGCTCCAGGAACCAGAGGCAATAACTGACCGTTATCAAGCGTCGGACGCATTGATACAATTTCTAAAAACGCTGTAATTATTATGCTGAGTTCGTGAGCGAATAGTATGCCTGCGGTTCTGGCGTTGACTCGCTCGCAACTGCTTAACTCTGCATAATTCAATGCTCCGCATAATGGCCGTGAGTTGCCTTTCCTTGTCAGAAATAGTTCTGACTTTTTTTAATATTGCCAGATCGAACCTGAACTTTCATACATTATCACATCAGCCTTCAATGTCTGGTTTTATTAGGTTTTCAATACATGTTTTGAATTGTGTCAGTTTTAGACGCTGTTTTCCCCGATCCCCTGGATATTTTTCCACGCTGTTTTACACCCGAAAAACATCGGCTAAAACCATAACCATTTTAGGCGACAGGTTTTCATCAAATAATAATTGCATCCTGCGATAACGCGGGTATGACGATCTCTATCAGCTGCATAAGCAAAACAAGCCCTGATGTCCTCTTGAGTCAAATAGTCATAATCCTCTAAAATCTCTTGTTCGTTCATGCCAGCGGCAAAACAATCAAGAATATTATCGACAGTAATCCGTAAACCTCTAATACAGGGCTTTCCGATTCGCTTGTCGGGTTCAATAGTAATAATAGTGTGATAGTCAATAGTCATGGTTTTCTCAATTCGTAGCTGATTTATTGATACTGACAACATTTTCATTATCAGGGGTAACGTGATTTTGAATAAACCCGGCAATCCGATCAACAGCCTGTTTTATGGTGTTAGCTTCGGTGCGGATATAGTTACCTGTCACATTGTTATCAGTAGAGTGATTCAGGAGCCGCTTAATGATTGTTTCAGGCAATAGCGAGGCTTCGGCAATGGTGGCAAAGGTTCGTCGCAAATCATGACTACTGAACTCGATACCTGTCTTTAAGGTAACTTGATCCAAAGGCCATCGAGGTATTGCCATCACCCCTTCGAAATTATCGCCAGTAAAAACAAATTGACTGCCTCCGGTCACTTCTTGCAGGTTTTTTAAGTAGGGCTTTAGTTGCGTAGGTATGTAGGTTGTGAAGTTGCTGTGATTTTTTGTGTCCATGACGGTTAGGTTGTCGTTCTTAAAATCTACATTTTTCCATTCCAGATGCAGTGCTTCATTGGCCCTCAATCCAGTATAAAGCAACAATAACAAATAGGTCTTTGCTTTGGGGTTGGTAAGCTGTAATACGGCCTCATACCAATCTTTCAGGCCGTCAGCATGGATAATTCGACTTTTACGACTGGGCTTGCTCCATAATGTCAGCTCTGATTTTTTAAGTATGTCGGTCGGGTTTTCATTGATAATTTTTAATGCCAGAGCGGAATTCATCAAAAGGCGCAATATACGCATTTTATTATCTTTGGATGTGCTGTTTCCGGGTAAATCCTTGTGACGCTTCGCCACCATTTCACGAGTAATTGTATTTACGGAGTTGTCCAGCCAGTCGGGAAAACCTTCGTTAAGTTTTTTCTGATAGTCGCCTGCAGTACCTGAACTTAATTTTATGCCTTTTTGCTCAATGTACTTTGTCATTAATTCAGAAAGGGTCATCGCTTTGATCTTATCGGTGCGTTTTTTTTCGGCCGGGTTAATGCCTTGCGCCAGTAGCGGCATCACTTCGTTTTCAGCCTCTTTTCTAGCCCTGTCAACTGTCCAGTCTGGGAACCGGCCAAGAGTAACGCGCTGCACTGTACCGGCTGCATTTTTCTTGAGGACAACAAAAGATTTATTGCCCGAGCTACTCACTCGACAAGTCAGCTTAGTGACCTTGGTATCATAATAGTCAATACGCCCTTTTTTCGGGATAGGTATATTTCTAATTCTTTCTAGATTAAAATCCCTCGTTCGTAAGGACGTGCCGGCTCGACTCCGGACCGAGACACAATAAAATTCAAGGGATTAGGCAATTACCAAGTCCTTTTTTATTGCCTGAAATTTTCCGGGGTAACAACGGGGTAACTTTGAAGCCATAAACACGCTCGCCCCCCCCGCAATATCCGCCCGAGTTTTAGAAACAAAACAAGCGGTATTACCCGGCCTTGGCTTTTACGCTATAAAACTCTGTGGGAATCTTTCAAATCGAAAGTGGCAATAGAATTTGCATCCGCTTTGATAGCGACGGCTAATAGGAAGGTAGAATGCACGAAGATGGGTTAAGGTTCGAAAAAAAAGAGGGTCAAGAATGCGGCAGGACTCTCGGAGGATCGCTCGACACAGTTATGAGATGCATCATGACCGACCGGAATTTCGAAGGTGACGGCTGATGATACAATAATACAGTTCTTCTGATAAGCCGTTTTAGAAGACCAGCCAGAATGCGACAAGAGGTGCGATATTCAGCATGAGGATCCCAATTTTATAGAGGGACATACCTCCGTAATGGAGCGCGTCAAAGGTTTCAGCAGAAAGGCTGAACCATCGGCTATGGAGGCGGTAAATCCAATCGTGGCCAAGGCTGAACACACCAAACCAGATCAGGAGGATCACATAGTTGAAGACAAGACTGTAAAGCAAAAGCTCTTTGATGGCATCGGGGTTCATGGCGGGACCTCTCGTATTTTAAAAGTTGAGATAGGTAAAACAGCGTCCAATAATTATCCATTTCAGCTTCAATTGCACCCGCATGCTTACAAAAACAGGCCTTAAAAGCAATATTAAGATAATAATCCTGATTAATTTCTAAATATAAGAAGTCTCCCGATTATTTGAGTTGAGCCATTTTTTCATGAGTTGCCGTTGCTTTTTCATATAATTTGGCCATTGCCTCATAGTGTTTATTTACTTATAGCCTTGTTATGCTCTGCCTGTTCCCTTTGAAGTTCGGATGGCTCTAGAGGCTCTATAATTTTGTTTCAGGGGCTACGCTATCAGCAGCAGGTGTATCTTCGGCCAACAAAGGTATAGAAGCAAAACTCAGGCAAGCAGCCAAGGCCAAACCAGTATAAGTATTTTTATTCATATCCATTCTCTGTTTATGACAATCATTAATAAACAATTGTTTTTTTATATTACATTAAAATTATATTCGGAAAACCAACCGTAGTCTGTACTGTAGCGCACATAACGGGCTACTAAAATGTAAATGTATAGCTATGCCATTGCTTACTAACCTCGGCATACTGTGTTATAAAGGGGTACAAAATGTAACCTTTATTGCGTTGCTTTTTTGATTTTTCATACTATCGGTTGCTCAAGAGGCAAGAAAATGGTCGTCATTATGACCCCCAATCAAAACCATCTT
>JBBQCU010000363.1:0-4284 GCA_038319065.1 Methylococcales bacterium | reverse complement strand
AGCGGCCTAGGACACTGCCCTTTCACGGCGGTAACAGGGGTGCGAACCCCCTTGGGGACGCCATTTTTTAGTGGCTCACATGATTTACCCGTCTTTTATGCTGGGCATCAATGATCAATTATTTTAAGTTTTTTGTCTGATCCTGATCGGATACATTCAAAATCCGGCCAGACTAAATCCGTTTAGTCCCCATCGTCTAGCGGCCTAGGACACTGCCCTTTCACGGCGGTAACAGGGGTTCGAACCCCCTTGGGGACGCCATAAAATAAAAGGCTTATCAATTGATAAGCCTTTTTTTTGCCTGTTAATTTCGCTTTATTAAAAGCAGCAATTGCTGGGTTTATAAACAGAAGCAATTAAGAATTATTTGGTTGACCTGGTTCTTTGTGATTGTCAATTTTCAACGACTGATTATGCCTTGCCGTATAATTGACCTTTTATCTAACTTATAAGGTTACTCAAGATGTCCATTTCGCTTGCTGTTCTTGAAGAGGTGGTCCGTGAAGCAGGATCAATTGCAATGGCTTATTTTAAAGACTTAAAAAATGTGGAAGTTAATAAAAAAAGTCCACGAGACTTTGTTACTGCGGCTGATGTTGCCGTTGAAAATTTTTTAAAAGAGGCGCTTTCCCAAAAATACCCGGAGTATGGTTTTTGGGGCGAAGAAAGCGGACAAAGCGCCAACCAGACCAATCGCTGGATAGTCGACCCTATCGACGGCACACATTCATTTTCAAGAGGCCAATACTTTTGGGCCATCAGTGTCGCACTGGAACTTGATCAAGAGCTTATGATCGGCGCGGTTTATGGTCCGGCTTTGAATGATTACTATTGTGCAGAGAGGGGCAGGGGAGCCTGGAAAAACGGCCTACCTATCACGGTTTCCTCTGAAAGTAATTTGGCTGATGGGATGGTCGCTACCGGATTTGCCTGCCTGCGTTCTTACTTGACGGACAACAATCTGGAGCGGTTTGGAAGAATCGCTCAAAATACCACCGGACAACGGCGTTTCGGCTCGGCAGCCCTGGATTTATGTCTGGTTGCGGATGGTCAGGTTGATGCCTTTTGGGAGCAGGAATTAAACCTGTATGACGTTGCCGCGGGTGCTTTAATTGCCCAGGAAGCGGGCGCTACCGTGACCGATTTTCAAGGCAATGAAGGCCTCTTTCCAAAGCAAGTCCTGGTCACTAACGGCAAGATTCTTAGCCAGATTCTATCGCTGATGTAATTCTTAGTAATTTAAGGATTATCAAATTACAGAAAGTTTCAAAACTAGCGACTATCACCAGAAGTACGTCTTAACACATCCCAGACTGAACGTACATTAGACTCGGGTTCGGATAAAAGCAAAGTGAGCGCAATTTCTTCAATGGCTGCAAGTATGCAGATCACAGCGGCTACCCGAAACGGCCATTCCGGACCTCCCAGAAACATTATATATAATGATAAACCCATAGATGCTGCAGCGATTTTTACACCCCAGGTATGATAGCTGGTAAAGCGCCCGAACTTGCTAAAGCCAGCAAAAGCCGGCAATAAACAACTGGCTACAATCAAGACAACAAATAACAGCTCTCTATGAACAACATCCGGCCATAACCACCAGCAACTGATAGCGATGGTCAAATAGGTGATTACATCAGCCCAACTGTCAAGAGTAGCGCCGAACTGGGAAACCTGTCCGGTCAACCGGGCGGCAAGACCGTCCAATAAATCGGTCAAAAAAGCGAAAGCTAACAGAATCATAAAAGCAATGCCATGGCCTTGCCATGCTAGCCATAACAAGCCAGGAGCGGCTACAAAACGGAATCCTGTCAGCAGATTCGGCAAGGTTAACCTGGACTGTCCGGTGTGTTGTTTGCTGTTCATAAGGTAAAAGAAGCTGCAAGTGGCGCATGATCAGAAAGCATGTGCCAGGGTGAATGGGCCAGTCGGTCGCACGACAACGGGATGAGGCCACGATAATAAATACGATCCATTTGTAAAAAAGGTAGCCAGGCAGGAAATGTACGCGCATAACGTCCATGGGTTTGTCGAAAAACCTCCTGCAAATTCAGATGATTAAGGAAAAGCCGTCCGGCTTGCCCAAGCCAATCGTTAAAATCACCTGCGACAATCAAGGGTGCATCATGTGGCACATGACTATTGATACGATCACACAATTTTTCGATTTGCAGGCGGCGTTCTTTGCCCATGAATCCAAAATGAATACAAACAATATGCACATCCTGGTTGCTCTGGGGCATACGGATAACGCCATGCAGAAGACTGCGACTGGCCCAGGGAAATGGAGATACGTTGATATTTTCCCAGCTTTGAAATGGGTACTTGCTCAAAATAGCATTTCCATGATGGCCGGCATTGTAAATCGCATTTTTTCCATACGCGAAAAATGGCCAGACCCCTTCAGCAATGAACTCGAATTGTGAGCGATCGGGCCAATCTTCCACTTTTTTTTCATGGCGCTGATGCTCGCCTTGCATCTCTTGCAAAAACAGCAAGTCGGCATCAGCCGCTATCAACGCTTCCCGGATTTGATGCAATACGAAGCGCCGGTTGCCCACGTTAAAACCCTTATGGATATTGTAGGTCAACACCCGTAAACCTTTCTCTTTCATAGATATCCTGATGTCTTATAAGTTATAAGCCTTTCCAATCTAATAAGGCTGATTTCGAATATTCAATTTGTAAAGGACCGGCGAAACAAATTCCTGAATTAAGTAAAAAAGCCCGACAATCAGTATAATGTCAATAGGGTTAATTGCTAGCGAATCTTTTAGCAGACCTAATGGCAACAATGATTCCGGAATAGCATCAAGACCTCTTGCCCTGCTGCTTTCGATATTCCCTCTTCGACGTTTGATAAAACTCGTCAGTAAATCCCCTGTCATCGTCAGTGCGCCGAATAATAAGCCCGTTAAAGGCTCTATTCCCCATAAAATCGCCACAACAGCGGTAAAGATAACCGCTGAAATAAAGCCTCGCCAGGTTTTGCTGTTGCCAAATAAACGATAGCCGTCTCTTAGATTGAGTCCATAATCTATCGGCCACGCAAACCGGTAACCTAATACTTTGTTTGCTATCACGGGTGCACCATTTGCAGCAATTAGCAATACCAAAGCCTGAAAAATACAATACCAACATAACAACGGCAAAGTCATACTCGAAATATCTCGTCTCGATAGGTTAAAAACGGGGGAATCGTTGAATTAAACAGTAATAATGAAAAATAATCATCTATTATTGAATTTTTTCTAAAGTCTCTTTATCAAATTTGCCGTAGAAAATATGTAAAATGCTAAAGTTATAAACATGCAGGTTCCTAACTAAATAAAACCGCAACTGACGTCGTGGCGGCATTAATTTCTTACTATCGGCTTTAACGGTAAGTAGTTATGTTAGCATTGATTGACCCTAAAGCCACCGCTTGCAGCAGCTTCAAAAATTGATCCATAACCGCTATTTTTTTATTTGCTGCTAACAAGTACAAATGTTACTTATTACCTTGAATATAATAGTCTTCTAATATAAACTCCCTTAACGTCCTGCAATTATAAAAATCAGTTTTTTAACAAGGGCGATTCTAACTGAGGAGGAACTATGTCTAATCTTAAAAACTATTCCCGTCGTCGTTTCCTGGCCCAATCCGGCTTAGGCTTGGCTGCTTTTGCCGGTATGCCCGGATTTTTGCGTGCTATGGAAGGTATGCAAGCCATGCCGAAAATACCACCTAACAAGGCCTCATCGAATTTTACACCCGATGTCGAATTTGATCTGCTGTGCCGGCCAAGCACTGTGTCAATCTTGCCAGGCCAACAGACGCGGGTACAACAATACGCCGCCCTTTTAAAAAAGGGTCCGAAAGAGACTCTAACGGAAATAGCCGGGTCGTATCTGGGACCGATAATCCGTTTGCATAAAGGGCAGAAAGTGCGTGTCAATTTGCAAAACAATCTGGAACTGGGTGAGCCTACCGTAACGCATTGGCATGGTTTGCATGTCCCCGCCAATATGGACGGACATCCCATGTACGCGATCGATCCCGGTCAAACGTTAGTCTATGAATTTGAAGTGCTTAATCGCGCTGGAATGAATATTTTTCATCCGCATCCGCATGAAGCCACGGCCAGACAGGTTTATAACGGACTTGCCGGTGCCTTGTTTGTCAATGACGAAGAAGAGGCAAAACTGGAATTGCCTTCAGGTGAATTGGAAATTCCTATTGTTATTCAAGATCGTCTCTTAGACGAGCAAAATCAACTAATTTATGCACGAAGCATGCAT
>JBBQCU010000362.1:0-4308 GCA_038319065.1 Methylococcales bacterium | reverse complement strand
TGATCTTATCCTGGTTATGGAATCAGCCCATAAAATCGCCATTGAAGAAAGTGAACCGAGTGCGAAAGGAAAAGTGTTCCGGCTGGGTGAATGGGGAAAATTCGATATTCCTGATCCTTATAAACAAGATTTATCTGCGTTTGTAACATCGATTAATTTAATTGAACAAGGTATAGCCTTGTGGGTGCCAAAACTTTAATGCTTTATAACTGTACCATCTAAAGATAAATAAAGTCTCCGCCTATTAAAATACTTCACACATGATATTGAGTTCTAAATTATAAGCTTATGCGAATCAAGAAAGTACTAACCTTAATTGCTGTGAGTCAGCTTGGAGCCTGCCAGGTTGTCCCCGGCATGCATATTTGGCATTTTGCCACTGAATCGAGCGTGGAATTGCCTGTTACGGAAAACAATGCGACTATTTTGAAAAAATTAAATATTCAATCTATTACGGCTCAGATAATCGTTGACTTGGAAAAAGATTTTAATAATTTTAGCTTGGGTCCCGATAATGTTGCCAACCTTTATTACGATTGGCGTATCGGTTCTAAAGCAACAAACCATCCACCGGCTAAGGAACTCCATGGCCAGTATCGTGTTGGACCCAGAGATATTCTTAATATAACTGTCTGGGAGCATCCTGAACTAACCATCCCTGCGGGTGAATTTCGTTCGGCGGAAACAGCCGGCACAGTTGTTGGCGAAGACGGCAACATTTTCTATCCTTATGCAGGTATAATTCAAGCCGCCGGTAAAACGGTCGAAGAGATTCGTGGAGAATTAACCCAAAAACTATCAGTGTATATTGAGCAAGTCCAACTCGATGTGCGTGTAACTTCTTATAGAAGTCAACGGGTTTATGTCGTTGGTGAAGTCAAAACGCCGGGCATCCAATTGGTTAAAGATATTCCTTTAACGGTTCTGGAAGCGATCAACGGTGCCGGCGGATTAGATACTGAAGCAGATTCACGAAATGTTATTCTCACTCATAACGGCAAAACTTATAAAATCAATTTGCTGGCTCTGTATGAAGGCGGAGATCTTCGTCAAAATGTGCCGCTCCAACAGGGTGATGTGCTGAACGTGCCAGATAGGCAGTTTAACAAAGTTTTTGTTTTTGGAGACTCTACTAGTGGTACAACAGGTACTGGCAGCGGTTCAATTCCTGGCGGAAGCAATTCTACAAGATCAAAAAGTCTCTATATGAGCAAAGGCCGCATGACATTGACCGAAGCACTTAGTGATGCGGGGGGACTGAACATGGATTTTTCAGATGCGTCCCGAATCTTTGTCTTTAGAGGCGGGCTCGGGAAACCGAAAATTTTTCATTTGGATGCTAAGTCACCCGATGCCTTTTTGTTGGCTGACCGTTTCCCATTACAGCCCCGTGATGTGATTTTTGTCGATCGCGCAGAAGGTTTACGTTGGAATCAAATCGTTGATCAGGTTCAACCTACTATAACCTTGTTGAATTCAACATGGGCCGGTGTACCGAAACCACGATAATAAAGTTTAATTTTACAGCAACTACTACTCAGCTTAATCGCTGGGTGGCTGAAGACCCCTGATTATATGAAAAATATATGAAAATAATAAGTTAATTGTAACAGGTCAATACTCGCAAGTTTCGGCCGCCAACTTAAGGCGGGACAGATTTAGGTTAAGCTGTTCTTGGTGGGCCTGTCGAACCATGAACCGCTTAACTGTTTACCTTTGACAAACTCAGGACGAACGGTTAAGCCTTGCTGATCGTCCCCCTTTAAGATTGGCAGACCAATTTCCAACTATTAACTAACATTGCTACAGCAGCTCGTTAAGTAATGAATTGAATTTATTTCACCAAACTTTGCTTCATAAACAATGCCAAATACCTTTTCCGATACTAAAAAAGCCCCTGTTAATTATTTACCGAGCCAAGATGATGATGAAATTGATTTAGGTGAATTATTAGCAACACTTGTTGATAATAAATGGCTTATCGCCTTCATTACACTAGTAGTACTGTCTATCGGTATTGCCAAAGCCCTGATAGATAAGCCGGTTTATAAAGCCGATGCCATGTTGCAAGTTGAAAAAAACTCACCGTCACTGGGGGCCCTGGAGCCGGTAGCTGCTTTAATGGGCGATGAAGTAGAAGCCCTGACAGAAATTGAGCTTATTCAATCAAGGATGATATTAGGTGCTGCCGTTAAAAATCTTAATATGGAAATTATTGCTGAACCAAAATACTTTCCTGTCATCGGCGGGGCCATCGCCAGAAGATTTGAACAACACAATGAAGGCAACGAAGTTTCCAGCGCTTTATTCGGGCAATCAAGCTATGCCTGGGGCGGCGAAGCTATTCACGTTGACACTTTTACGGTACCTCCATCTTGGGTAGGTGAAAAATTAATATTGGTTGCCGGCAAACAGGGTCATTTTCGTTTAATGTATGAAGACGAACTGGTATTGGAAGGCGAAGTTGGTAAATTGGCCAGCAAACAACTTGAAGACGGTCAACAATCCGTCACGCTGTTTGTGTCAATGTTAAAAGCGCGCCCTGATACTCAATTTATATTAATTCGACAATCGAATGGTAATGCGATTGATCTGTTAAAAGAAGATATTACAGTGGCAGAAAAAGGTAAAAAAACCGGTATCCTGGAGTTAACCATGGAGTCGACAAGCCCGTATGCTGCTCTCCAGACATTAAATGAAATCGCCAATATTTATGTCAGGCAAAATGTTGAACAAAAATCTGCGGAAGCGCAAAAAACCCTGGAATTTCTTGATAAGCAACTGCCCCAGCTTAAAGAGCAATTGGAAGCTGCAACAACTGCCTTAAACGATTACAGAACCCGCCATGGCTCTATCGACTTAGACTTGGAAACACAAGGTGTTTTAAAAGGGGTAGTGGAATTACAAACTCAAATTACGTTAATGCAACAAAAACGTGATGAATTAAGGCAAAGATTTACCGAATCGCATCCTTCAGTAGTCTCCATCGACAAGCAAATTGCTCGCCTGAAAGGGCAGATGAATTCTAATGACAAGAAAATTGAAGTACTCCCCGAAACACAACAAGTCATTCTAAGGCTGGCTAGAGATGTTCAGGTAAGCACTGAACTCTATACTGCTCTGCTCAACAACACCCAGACTTTGCGTGTTTCAAAAGCTGGCACAGTAGGTAACGTAAGAATTATCGATTATGCCGTATTGCCTGACGAGCCTATAAAACCCAAAAAAGCATTGATTGTTGCTGTTTCGTTAATCCTAGGGCTAATTTTAGGTGTTGCTGTGGCATTTATCCGGAAATCCCTGCATCATGGCGTAGAAGACCCGGATTTAATTGAAAAAAACCTTAATATTCCAGTTTATGCAACCATTCCGCACAGTGCGCAACAATTAAAGATTACTAACAGGGTCAAAAAAAACCAACAAAGTAACGAACCTTCTATCCTTGCGCTGGAAAACCACGATGATCTTTCCATAGAAAGTTTGCGTAGTTTACGCACTACTTTGCACTTTGCGTTTCTGGAAGCCCAAAACAACATTATTATGATAACCGGCCCAAGCCCCGGCGTCGGCAAGTCTTTTGTTTCGATTAATCTTGCCACTGTACTTGCGGATGCCGGAAAAAAAATATTATTGATAGATGGTGATTTAAGAAAAGGCTTCATTAATAAAAACCTAGGTGTCAGGAGAGAACAAGGCTTATCCGAATTTATTTCAAACACCATAACATTGGATGTAGCCATTCATAAGATACCGGGGGCAAATTTCGATTTTATCGCTACCGGATCTATCCCTCCCAATCCATCGGAATTATTACTGCATGAACGATTTAGTATTTTCCTGGAAAACATCAGTAAACGTTACGACCATGTCATCATCGATTCACCGCCCATTTTAGCAGTTACCGATGCGGCCATTATTGGCCGCATGGCCAGCGCGACATTAATGGTCATCAGAGCGGGCCAACATCCCATGCGAGAACTGGAACAAAGCACTAAACGCCTGCTTCAGGCTGGAGTTGATATCAAAGGTATCGTGTTTAATGATGTGCCTGAATCATCTTCCAGTTACGGATATGGGTATGGAAAATATGTATATCAATACAGCTACCAAAAATCCAAGTGATTTATTTTTTAGAGGAGCGCATGAATGAAAGGTATTATTTTAGCGGGCGGTAGCGGGACAAGACTTTATCCGATTACAAAAGGTGTTAGTAAACAGTTAACGCCGATTTATGACAAACCCATGATCTATTATCCGCTTTCCGTGTTAATGCTTTCTGGCATCACTGAAGTCTTGATCATTTCCACA
>JBBQCU010000361.1:0-4312 GCA_038319065.1 Methylococcales bacterium | reverse complement strand
GGTCAGCGTTTATATTCGCCATATGCTGGTTCAGCTGGAGACCCCGGATGCGATCCGTGGCCGGGTCAGTGCAGTGAATTCTGTATTTATCGGGGCATCAAACGAGCTGGGTGAATTTGAATCAGGTTTGACGGCCGCCTGGTTCGGGCTGGTCCCTGCAGTGGTCATTGGCGGCATCGCCACTCTGGCTGTCACGGCATTTTGCATGTGGAGGTTTCCGGTTTTACGCAAGATGGACAAATTTCCCGTTGCTTGTCTGGAGGCAGATAGACAGAAGGCCGGGAAAGGTTCTGCCCGTAAGCGTCTCCGGAAGAAGCGTAAGGTTTTCTTTAATCAAAGTAAACGCAAGCGCGGTTGATGATAATGATTGATTTGTCAAAAAGCGATTTAGATGCAAGCGGAAAGGATTATAAAGTCGCAAAAATTGTTAGAGCGGAAGATTACGGTTTTGACATTACCAAGTATTACAACAATGGGATGTTAACAAAACTGAAGTTTCCCAGTTTTTAGGGAATCACCCTAATCACAAAGATTGTCATTGAAAGCTAATGCTAATGAAAAGCAATTTATGTAAAGCGTGGTTCCGGTTCTAAGTAGCAATTAATAAGGTTCCCTGATTTAGTTGATTAATTCAACAACTCTTGCGGGATATTACCGCCGTTCTGAGCAAGTTTTTGCAATACCGTTTTATGCAGCCAAATATTCATCTGGGCTGAGTCACCCATTGCCTGAGCTGGACAACCCAATTCTGTTGCAAGTTCTTTACGCGCGTTTAAGCTACTGTCAAGCCCAAGTAATTTTAACAAATCAACAATAGAAACTTTCCAGTTAAGTTTTTCTGCATGGGAAGCGGCTAACCCTTCCAATTTAGTTACGACATCGACCGCGGTCATGGAAGCGTCAGATGCGGGTTGACTTGCAGCAGGTGCTTCCGCAGCGGCTGCTTTACCAATGCCTAGTTTTTCAAGTATGGAATTAAACAGACTCATGATTGATCCTCAAATTGTTAAAGTTGAGTTGTAGCGACAATTTTGCATGACTGAAGTTAGCAATTCAACGCATACAGAAATTTTGAAGAATTATACTAGCTTTATATTTAGTGTTACTCATCATAATATGCAAAGCATTTTGACGATTCCATAAACTAACATATTTCAAAATGTATATACAAACATTTTCGGGGATTTAAAATGAAAAAAGCCAACTTACATTCAACGCTTAAGCACAATTGATAGAAAACCCCTTGAGTTATGGTAGCATTCCCACGCTGTATTTCACGTGACAAACATTAAGTATTATTTAAAAGGCAAACACTATGAAACATCAATTCGCAAGAAACGCTTGCTCAGCAGTCTTAATGCCGGCCCTGTTGGTATTGGCTGGCGGTTGTTCGACGCAGCAGCTAGCGTCGTCGTCCGCACCGCAGGTGCAGCCATCCTCAGTCGTTGAGTCCAAAACAAGGGAACCTTCAGCTGCCGTTGAGCCCCATGCAATGGAGCCGTCAACTGTCATCGAACCCAAAGCAATGGAAGCACTACAGAAGATGGGCGGGTTTTTGCGAACTCTGAAAAACTTTGAGGTCAGCTTCAAGGTATCCAAAGATGAAGTTCTCGACTCGGGTCAGAAAGTCATGGTCGACGGAGCCGGCGAACTGACGGTGCAACGACCTGACCGCTTTCATTTCTCGACAAAGATTGATGAGGCCCACCGCGATCTACAGTTTTTCTACGATGGCAAGACTTTTACTATCTACGGGAACACTAACAAGTTCTACGCAACAGTGCCCGCTCCCGCCACCATCCGTGAATTACTGGACGTGGCTGAAGAGCGCTATGACATACACTTGCCGTTTAGGGACTTGTTCGTCTGGGGTACCGGCGAAGCGGATGTAGCCGCAATTCAGTCAGCGATTTATATTGGTCCGGCCAAAATTAACGACGTGCCTTGCGATCATTACGCGTTCCGGAATGTGGACGTAGACTGGCAGATATGGATCCAGAAGGGCGATACACCGTTACCCAGAAAACTGGTTATTACGACTATGGACGAAGTTGAGCAGCCCCAGTACGTTTCAAACTTGAGCTGGAATCTATCGCCGAAGATTAACACCAAATTATTCACCTTTGTGCCACCGAAAGATGCTCACAAAATTGAATTCGCGGTTGTTGAAGCAGCCACCGAAAATACGAAATAGGAATCTGGAGATCACCATGAAAAATTTAAAACTATTCACCCGGTCTGTTACCCTGATCACAATCTGGAGTCTTATCATCGGAACCGGCTGGATGCTGCCCCAGGATGCGGTGGCCCGGCAAGTGCACGGTCATACGCGGGTCAACGTTAATCGCGGCGGCAATTTCAATCGAAATACCAACATCAATCGTAATACCAATATTAACCGCAATACCAATATCAATAGAAATACGAACGTGAATGTCAATAGAAACGTTAATGTTCACGGTGGTTATGGTTACCACGGTGGTAATTACTACCATAACGACGGTATCGGCGTCGGCGGTGCAATTGCTATCGGAGTCGCAGGTATGGCAATTGGATCAATGATAACAGCCGCCGCGCTTCCTCCCTCTTGCAGTACGGTGAGTATCAATGGCATTACTTACCAACAATGCGGCAGCACCTGGTATCAACCTCAATATGCCGGATCCCAGGTTAATTATATCGTAGTCAATCCGCCTCGTTGAAATGAGGGTGGGGGCTTTCGTCATTCAAGTATTGATAGGGCCATGGAATCGACTAAAGAAGGGTGAGTGTTCAATGGCTTAATGGATTATCAATGTTGTAAAAAAGCAAATTAATGTTGGTTATAAGGAAAATCAATTTTATAATCTCCGGCGTTTGGTTAGAATTCGGCACAGAGCTGTATTTTTAATTATTTTGGGGAAAATGATGATAAAAGAACGAATTACAAAAATGGCTAAAAGCCGATTTTCAACTGCGGTATGTCTTGGTATTGCACTATTCACAGCTAACGAGGAAATTAATGCGCAGGATATCGTTGAAGAGCAGGCTACGCCGGTACAGTGTTCACGCCATTGAACCAGAGGTTCGAGGTGCAGACCGATATTCCGATGGCGGTGTCGAACCGGCGGCCGAATGAAGGAGCGCGGGAGACCAATTTCGGGGATTTTCAAGTCACCCCCCGTTTCATGCTCTCCGAAAGCAGGAACGTGACCCAGACCTTCAATATCACCTTCCGCACGCCCACTGGAGTCAACGAGAACCTAGGAACAAATATCGCGGCTGTGACGCCTAATTATCAGTTTTGGGCCAACTGGTGGCAGGGCTTGGTGGTGCGGGGCGGCGCCGGCTTCTTTATTCCCTATGCGGGTGATCTCAACCGCTCTGGCGCGCGTTCAACGTTTAATGCCAATCTTGCGGCGGGCTATTACTTCACCCCTCATGATTTCACCCCCATCGGGGACATGGTCTGGTACCTGTCCACGAATCTGAACCAGACGATCGACGACCGCGGCCCGAGCCGGACTTTGGTGACATTGTCACCGGGTTTTCGCACCCACGTAGGTCAGAACTGGTATCTGCTTGGTGCTGTGGAAGTTCCCGTAACTAGTCCTCAGCCTTTCGACTACCAGGTACTAGGCGGAATCATGAAGGTATTCTAAGCTGACGAGGGGGTAGGGGAAGCTTGACAATAGTAAGGAGGGAAACCGGGAGTCTCTGGAAGCGCCCGTGCCTGGGTAACGGAGGCATGAGCGGTCGCTTGGTTTTTCTGCTTGCGGTATACCAATTAACCCGGGGTAGACCAGACTGGTTTTATAAATCTGTCAGGTCTAACTTCGGTCTTTTTGTATTTCCTAAAGTTGCTAGCCCTGCTTGCATGCGCTGGGTTGTCCCAAAAAAGCTTTCGCAAATATAGCAACTCCCGGATTTAACGAAACAGAATCTTTTTCTGCTAGAAAGTACTGTGCTCGTTTATTTATTGTTTCTCAGGCAGCATCGGCATTTTGGATGCTATTTCAACATCCAATAACAGACTGATCTGATACTCAACTTGCAGGAACCTTGCCGCGATCATCGGTGAGGTAGCTTTTTTGATCTTTTCATAATATTTCGCAAGCAAGTCGAGTCTCTTTTTATGGATGGTCAAGGCGCGTTCGGCAAGATTATTGGCGATATTGTCATTCATTTTGTCGTAGTTAAACTGGTAATCGCGAATCAGCTGAATTCTCTGGTCATTTAACTTTTTCAGTTCTGCTTCATACGGATAATATTCATGCCAGAAAGCATCGTAATTCGGATCCGAAGGTTTCAAATTCATGGATTCATTGATGAA
>JBBQCU010000360.1:0-4315 GCA_038319065.1 Methylococcales bacterium | reverse complement strand
TCTCGCCAGGTATAAAATAGCGAGGGTGACAAACCTTTAGCCTCGCATATATCCGCTACCGATTTACCTTCAACCAAGTTTTCTTTCAGAATCGCCAGCTTATCTTCTAACGACCATTACTTGTTTTTCTTTGACATAATTACTCCGATTTCTCTTAAGTTTATAAGAGAGCCAAGTCCAAGTCACGCTGAACCAATACAGCCTTGTCGCTGTTGTATAGCCATTAAGAGTCTCCTAAATTTGAAGTTAATTCAATTTTTACATTGTTCGTTGTTAGTGGCGGCGCCTGCGCCGCGACTAGCGTTGCTGGTACAAATGGCAAAACAGCGCCACCCGGTAGTTACCACCATGCCGGATAATACCGGCATTGGCAATTTCTTCGGCGAGTTCTGCTTGCCGCCGTTTGCGTTGATCTTTGTCCAGTTGCTTGTTGCGCTCCAGCATCCGCACAGTGCGATAAGCAAAATAGCTGTGCCAGATGGCGTTTTCAGGTTTTTCATTGACCTTTTCCGCCATGTCGATCAGGTTGAGCAAACCATAGACGTAACCGGTGCTAAGGCTGTTGTCTTGGCTCAATTCCTGTAAGCGGGTAAGCCGGTTATTGGTGAGTTGGCTAAATTCTTCCCAGAACATTTGTTGGTTAAAGCAGGTTACGGCGTTTTTGGGCAATCGCGCAAGTCGCGACGTGGGCGTCGCTCCCACAAGAGTCGCTCCCACCGTCAATGGATTATGTGCCTTGCCCTGTTCCAATGCATCCTCAGCCATCTCTCCCAGCTGGCCAATAGGTAAACCAGGCTTGGTGGTGCTAATTCCGGCTGAAAAGTGTACCTCTGAATTGGCTGCCACATATTTTTGAAAAGCTTGTTGCATGGTTGAAGCCAGTTTGATTTGCGATAGCCAGGGGCCGATCAAAAAGAAATCATCACCACCGGCAAATACGGTATAGGTGTTTGGGTATTCTGTTTTACAGAGCCAAGGTAGATAAACGGTAAAAAAGGCGTTGATTTGCCGGGATAACGCAGCCGTTTTGCTAAAGCTGACATCGTCACCTAAACCGGATTGAAAGATCATGCCAAGATTATCGACATCGCCTTTTAAGGTGGATAGGGCGCTGATGCCTTGCCATTTATTGGGTTGGTTTTGGTCTGGCTTTCTGTCGCTACAGGCCAAATGGTTGAGAGTTTTGGCGGCTCCCAGCTCCAAAGTTTCGTCAATGCCGACGTATTTGTCCCATTGCTCTTCCAACAAATCGTTTGCTTTGGCAACTGGTATATAGGCGTTAATGTTGCGGCGGGCGTAACCCTTCCACAGTGCTTTATCGGCTGATTCTGGCAGCGAGAAGTCCCAAGCCCTTAGCAAGTTGCCATTTCTAGCTTGCTCGCCAAAATTGCCTTTTCCTTCTTCCGCTTCGCTAAAACTAATCTCGTAGCCGAATACTGGAATTTTTAGTGTACTTTGCATACCCAAGGTTTTACGGGTAATCAGAATACGCTGCTTATCGGGTTTAACCAGCCAAGTACCGATATTAATTTGATCGTCGGCGAGTTCGCTGATCCAGTCATTGTCACGAAATATTTTGGCTGGCGAGCGCCCATCAATTTTGCAAACCCCTTTTTCATTATCAAAACTATCGAGAAAACCGTTGAAGATGATAGGTGCTGAAGAATCGCCGCAAAGGTTTAAGCGCTGGTTTTTTATAGCTTCTAACTGCTCGAACAGTTTTTTGATGAGCTTTTGGTAGGGGCTTATGGATTCCAGTCGCGACGTAGGCATCGCTCCCACAGATATTGCTTCCACAGATATTGTTCCCACCGTGGGAGCGACGCCCACGTCGCGACTAGAGCGGCGAAAATCATTGCAGGACGCTTCCGTCCAGGCCAGACCCACACCCGCTTGGCCCCAACTGTGCTGTAAAAACCAGCCATCCAGATCCTGTTGTACTTTTTTTAGTGTTTCGATGGTTGCTGGGGTATTGGGAGCAACAATCATAAATTTACCGGCGGCATTGATCACCTGGCTGGTAGAGGGTAAGTCCAGAGCATCCAGCACTTTCAACGCCGCGCATTCGCTGAGTAGTGACACGTAAAAAGAGCGTCCACGCAACAGTTTGGCGGCTCGCTTATTGGTTTCACCGCCGCTGGCAAAGATGAAATCCTGAATGCCGAAAAAGTCGCCTTGAATCAGCAAGAACTTTTTATCTTCCCAGCTTTTTTCCTGGGCTTTTAGTTCTTTGGCGGTAACTTCACCCGTTTCGCCGCGTTTATGGTGAAAACGCCACAACGCCGTTGCCAAAGCCGCTGCAACCCGGGAATGGTCATATAGCGACACATCCGGGCGGATATTAAACGCGGTTGCTGACGGTATGGACTGGGTATAAACACCCCATACCGTTTCAAAGTGATCCAGCCATAACGACCAATTGTTGCGGTGTGATTTGGGCATCAACTTTAACGCTTCGGTAAAGCCTTGCCACAATTCGTTGTATTCCTTTTGGGCAGCTTTATCGTCGTTACCTTCGCATTTATTGGCTTCGACGGGAAATATGCTGTTGGGTGATAGTGGCTTTAGGGGGTAACGATAAACATATTTTTGTTCGGTTTTGCTATCCAGGCGGATTTGTTCAAACAGCGGTAACTGTCGTGCCGTGTAATGGTTTTTTCCGGTGGAGGTGCCTTCTTCCGCCTCGTTGTATTTCTCGAATTCTTCCCGGTCAAAACCCGATGCCACCCGGTCTGCTGTGGCGATAATCCATTGCAAAAATGTTTCCGGCCTATGATGCATGGCAGCGGCATTAATAAATGAGTCATCGGCTTCTTTCGTTTTCCATGAACCAAAAGGGGCAAAATCCGCGCCTTTCAATTCGGGCATGTAATCTTCAATCAGGTCCATCGCCAAACCGGTATAGGCGGCGTGAACATGACTAAACCAGCCTTTGTCATCGGTATATTTTTTTCGATGCGGACAATAAAGCTGTTTGTTGGCATCCAGGGTTTCCTGATTAACCGGGATTTTTGCCCGTTCAGCAAATTTGCCCAGGTCATGAAGAAAAGCGGCTAACGCGATACGACTGGATTGTTCAAGTAATGGATTGATGGTCATCCTTTTTTCTCCTGTTGATACTGAATCTGATAAGCATCCAGCAAAATCTGATAGCAAGTGTTGGGTCGACGACCCCTAGCGGTTATCAAATAAGCTAAAGCTCCGTGTGACAAACTTTGTTGCAATGTTTTGTTAATGCGTGATTTGCGCTGTTCAAAAAAGGTTTTGCTCATGCCCTGTTGCAAAGCCTGAATTGTGCGGTCAGCGCCACCCAGTTCGCCGTTGATCAACCGGTATTCTTGCAGGTATTGCTCTGCATAGCTGTGTTCCGGTGCGCCGTCGCAAGGGCATGTAGGTAACGGCTGTCCTGTTAATTGGCGTTTCAGCAGCCAACTGTAAAACGCCAGGTCGGCGGGTGCAAGTTTGATGACTGTATCCTGAGCTTTGATGCAACACTGTTGGAGATCAATGTTTAAATAAGCTGGCCCTAGCGCTTGCTGGGCTTTGGCGACTGATTGGCTGAAGCTGCTTTTGCCTTGCAGCAAGGCGTCATCCAGTCCGTGGCGCAGACGCACAAAGGCAATATCGGCAAGCATGACTTCGGCATTTTGGGTGTCCAGGGGTTTCCGGGTTGGATCGTTGCCGTAGATGACGTGCGAATACGGCGTAGGATAGTAAAACTGCGGGTGCGATTCATAGTCGGCGGATATCAACACGTGGCTCAGGCGGTCTTGGAAACGGCCATACAACGACAGGGCGTAACCGGCATAAAAGCCCATGGTTTTGCGGCCACCGGCAATGGAGACGTGCAGCGAAGTATCCGGGTCGGCCGTCAATGTTCTGATCCATTCGGTAATACCATCGGCCATGGCCTGGTTATCTGCTTGTGTGCGGATGTCGGCCAAGGACTCGCCATTGGCTTGTTGCAGAATGTGGATATGGCGTTCGGAAAAATCCGGCTGGGGCAACTGGTAGTCGTGGTAAAACCGCGTCAGCCAGCCGTCGTTAATCAGGGTTAGCCGGGCCCGCTGATAACCTTCTGCAGTGGTGAGGATATGAATTTGCTCAGGCAAAGCCTGGCCTTGTCGATGCAGCGCATACAAGGTTTCGGTGACCACTTGCGGGGTGAGGCCGGTGACGTTGAGTAGAATTGAGTTGCTGGTCATCCTGATAATATTAGTTAGGCAATTTTATGTGTGGGGATTGTTGTGGGAGCGACGCCTACGTCGCGACATGCGCTGTTAGTAATTGCTAGTCGCGACGTAGGCGTCGCTCC
>JBBQCU010000359.1:0-4320 GCA_038319065.1 Methylococcales bacterium | reverse complement strand
ACGATCGCCAGTGAACGGAAACCTTGATCATGCAATGCTTGCAACTGCCTGCGTGCCTTATCGGCATTTAAAGCCTCCAACACTTCGCCGTGTGCGTTAATCCGCGCATCAATTTCAATGACTGTCTGGTAAAGCTGTTCCGGGAGGCGAATATTGAGCGCGAAAATATCCGGGCGATTTTGATAGCCGATACGCAAACAGTCTTTAAACCCCCTGCGTAATCCCCAGTGCCACTTGTTCGCCTTGGCGTTCCAGCAAAGCGTTGGTGCCGACCGTGGTACCCATTTTGACGCTTTCTATGCCAGTGTCGATCGGCATACCGGCGGGCAAGTGCAAAATTTCGCGTATCCCTTGCAAAGCAGCGTCCCGATAGCATTCGGGGTTTTCCGAGAGCAGTTTGCGGGTCACAATCCGGCCGTCAGGACTGCATGCAACAATGTCGGTAAAGGTGCCCCCCCCGGTCTATCCAAAATTGCCAGCGCGACATTCAGCTTAAAAATCCTGTTTTATATCCGCTGGCAGTGTGGGCCAACGGATGAAGGCAAAAACCCAAATCATGACGATATTGACGATTGGAATCAGAAGAATCAGCACCCACCAACCATCGAAACCGGCTTTCCGCAAAATGCGAACACCCAGCCAAAGGCAAAACGCCACATAAACCGGCAGCAAAATATAAAAAAGCGTCATAATAGAGGATCAGTTTTATCGCGCTGATTAGGCCAGGGCACCAGTGCCAACTGCATAAAAATAAGGAGCAGTCCAAAAACAGGCAAAAACACCAGCGCGGCCCACGCCGGATGAAAACCGGCTTTTTTGTAGATCAAACAGACGGGCAGAAAAATTAACAGCCCGACAATAAAGACCTGAACGATTTCCTGAAACAGCATTATTGCGTTACCCCTTTTGATAAAATTGTACACTGTGATATTGTCCATTCATTTCATGTACGTTCCTAGGTGTATTATTCTTAATTTCATTAACGATTTTAAACGATTGATTGAACGATCTTCCTGAACTAGAGTAAAATCCTTAACAATGAAGGGAGTGCCTTTATGTCTGAATGGTTGATACTAATTTTTGTCCTTTATATTATTTATCTCATTATGAAAAAACCAAAAACCACCACCGAAAAGCCAGTGCCTGAAACTAAAGCTGAACAGCCCATTGCGGCCGTAGAAACTAAAACAACGCCTAAAAAACCAGGCCCGGATCTGAAAACCCCTAAAAAGGCCCAAGCCGTGGTTCCCAAACCAGTTGCGGCAACGCCGGAACCCGTTGCGGTGACGCCGGAAATACCAATGTCTGAACGCGTCGGTTTGACCGCAGGCAACCTTTGGCATTACTTGAGTGAAAATGGCGCTACCTCCGTTGCAAAGTTGGTCCGGGAGCTCCCGGAAGAAGAAAAAATCATCCAACGCGGTATTGGCTGGTTAGCTCAGGAAGGCAAAATAACTCTCGCCGTCGTTGACCGGGTTGAGACCCTGGCGCTGAAAGATTAACTTTCTTTAGACCTTTCAGGTTTTTGAAACCTGAAAGGTCTTGGTTTTAAAGTAACTAACTCTAACAAAAAAATCGCTGTAACTATACTTTAACCTTACTCAATACAGAAAAGGATTGCGGTTTTTATTCCATGAAAAAACTATTTTTTTTATTAGTTACCTGTCTTACAGCCTGTTCCCAACATAATAATGCGGATGTATCGTTAAATGATTTACGCTGGATCGACCTAAGCCATCGCTATGATAGCGATACTTTGTACTGGCCCAATAACAAAAAGGGATTTGAACACATTACAGAAGCTGAAGGAAAAACAGCATCAGGTTATTATTATTCTTCCTATAGTTTCTGTACCCCTGAACATGGTGGTACTCATCTGGATGCACCGGTCCATTTTGCAGAAAATAAATTAACAGTAGACCAGATACCCCTGAGCAGTTTGACAGGCGATGCCGTTGTCATTGACGTATCCACAAAAGCCCTGGCCAATCGGGATTATCAGGTTAGTGTGGAGGATATTGAAAACTGGGAAAAAGAAAATAAGAGAATACCCGTCAATACCATCATCCTTTTTAGAACAGGATATGGGCAGTTTTACCCTAACCGGGAAAAATATTTGGGTACTGCAAAAACCGGCCTTGAAGCTATACCCGAATTACATTTTCCCGGTATTTCCCCGGCAGCTACTCAATGGCTGGTTGAAAACAGAAATATCAAGGCATTGGGACTGGACACGCCAAGTATGGATTACGGCCAATCAAAAGAATTTAAAACCCATCGGATCTTACTGGGCCACAATAAACCAGGTTTTGAAAATCTTGCCAATTTAGACCAATTGCCATCAAAAGGACTCTATATTGTGGCCTTACCGATGAAAATAGCAAAAGGGAGCGGCGCTCCGCTTCGAATAATAGCGACGCTAATTCCTCAAAAGTAATCGTGTTCATTAAGCCAAATCTCAACCGATTATCCCGGTTAGCGTCATTATCCAGCACAACGGGATGATCGCAGTCGGCGAAAACGGTCTACACGGATTTGCGCCATTGGTTCGAAATAACGGCGAGACCGTCGATCCGGGTCCGTTTTTTTTGGTGTGGGAAAATATCCAGGACACCGCAGCCAAAAAAGAACACGGGCTCAGTTGGCCATGGCAATTAACAACCATCGAGTAAAATGATCCCGTTTTAACGTGATGTCGATAATCGCCAGGAACTCATCGCTGATATCATCGGCTATTTAAAAGCAATGACGCGGAAAAAAATACCGGGTCGCTAAGGAATGTACATGTACGTTACAAAGCGCTCGTAATGCCGAAAAATAACCGGTGTTCAATAAAATAACTAACTCAAGATGTTACTTAAAACTAGGTTACCACTTTCTCTACAGGTTGTTACCGGTGTCGCATTAGGCACTTTTTTGGGTGTATTGTTTGGCACTGAGCCTTATTTATGGGGTTTGCTAAAAAATGAAACCTTAGGGCAATTAGGCATGTTGGTAATCAGGTTGTTAAAAACCCTGGCTACGCCGTTAATTTTCCTGGCCATTTTGGATGCGTTTATTCATACCGAAATCGGCTTTCGGCACGGCGGCCGATTATTAGCCATTTGTTGGCTTAATTTAACGGTGGCGATGCTGATTGGCTTGACCATTATGAATGTCTTTACGCCTGGCGAGTCCTGGAGCGGCCATATTCAAGAGTTATCAGAACAACTGCAACATACCGCAGCAAAACCCCCGCTTAAAAATGTGCCGGAAGGGGTGACGCTAAATCCGTTAAAAAATATTGCCGGTTATATTCCCGAAAATATTGTTGAACCTTTCATTAAAAACAACGTTATTGCGGTGATTTTATTAGCTTTATTAATGGGCAGCGCTTTGCGATATGTCAGATATCATCCTTATACCGGCGATAATACCGGGATTAATTTATTAGAAAAATTAATTTCTGCTTGTTATCGCATTTTGTTACAAATGTTAGCGTGGGTTATTTTAGCCATTCCGTTGGCTATTTCCGGCGTAGTAGCGCAGGTCGTAGGAAAATCCGGCTTAAGTATTTTTATATTATTAAGCATTTTTCTAATCACCTTGTTAGCCGGTTTATTGATTCATTGTTTGATTTATTACCCTCTCATGGCACGCTGGATCGGAAAAATGCCGGTAAAACGTTATTTAGGGCAAGGCATGGATGCTATTTTAATGGGATTTTCGACTAATAGCAGTTTGGCTACCGTGCCGGTTACATTGCGTTGTTTAACAGAAAAAATGGGGGTTTCACAACGTTCTGCACGTTTATCCGCCTTAATCGGTACAAATTTGAATAATGACGGCATTATTTTATACGAAGCGATGACCGCGTTGTTTCTGGCTCAAGCCATAGGGCTTAATTTGGATATTACTCAGCAATTGCTGATTATTGCTGCTTCAATTATGGTCGGGGTTGGCGTCTCCGGCATTCCTGAAGCAGGTTTAATCGCTTTACCCTTGGTGCTAGCTACAATTGGACTATCCGAGCAATTAGTTGTGATGATTATCCCGTTAATTGCCACCATAGATTGGATAATCGCCCGTTGCCGTTCCGTGGTGAATGTAATGAGTGACATGTTGGTGACGATTTTACTGGATAGATTTGAAGAAAAAACAAATATTGAAGGATAATTAAGGTGTAGATATGCTCTTTCGTTTTGCAGCTGACGCAGTATTGCTTTTGCACCTCTGGCTTTTCTACCGTTTACGCTGGGAGAATAGCAGGGATGCTTAATCAATCCAATAGAGGGGCTGTTCTTGGAATTATTGTCCAACTTGCGGATGGGTTGCGTTCGG
>JBBQCU010000358.1:0-4321 GCA_038319065.1 Methylococcales bacterium | reverse complement strand
CGGCTTTAAAGCGATCAGACTCAATCATGTTGGCCAGGGTGATTTTCATTTTTTCGGTAAACGGTTCTTTTAAAGGAGCCAGGGCTTCTTCGCCGCCCATCATGACCAACATGCCGCCGAATGAGGAACCCATAATTGATGAAATTAGGCTTTCATAGATCTTGTCGTAATCGACTGCATTCAGGAAAGGTTCCAGATTGAGCATCTTGCTGCCCTGCTCTTCCTCTGTTTCAATAAATTGCTCAATATTTTTTGCCGTAAAAAACTGTTGCATCATGAGTTGCTTGATTGAAAACTTAAATTCTTCAAAGCGATTAGGGATGACGCCGGAACCGTATAAAAACGGCACTTTTTCAAACAGCATGTAAATAGCCAGCCAATTGGTGATTGCCCCGGACAGGGCAAAAAAACCGATGGATTTAACTAATGCCTGTTGTACCGGGCAAACATAGCCGGTGAGAATTATTAGAACGGCAACAAGATTGGTAACAAAGCTTTTGTTTAACAGTTTTTTCATCGTTTTTTAATAAATAGATCAGTAATCGTGCCTTCAATCATTTCTGCTGACAATCCCAGGGTTTCAGCAAGGGTGGGATGCGCATGAACCGTTAATGCCAGGTCTTCAACATTGGCGCCCATTTCAAGTGCCAATACGGCTTCTGCAATCAATTCACCGGCATTGGTGCCGGCAATGCCCGCGCCAAGGATACGCCCGGTTTTTTTATCACAAAGCAATTTAGTCACGCCTTCTTTACGTCCATTACAAAGAGAACGCCCACTGGCCGCCCACGGAAAAGCGGCTTTTTCATAATCAATGCCTTGCGCTTTAGCGTCATTTTCAGTTAAACCCATCCACGCTATTTCAGGATCGGTATAAGCCACGGATGGAATAGTCAATGCCTGCCATTCACTTGCCATGCCCGTAATGACTTCGGCGGCGATTTTACCTTCATGCGTCGCTTTATGTGCCAGCATCGGGTTTCCCACGACATCGCCAATCGCGAAAATATGCTTCACATTAGTACGCTGTTGTTTATCGACAGCGATAAATCCTCGTTCATCGACATTAACGCCCGCTTTATCGGCATCGATTAAATGGCCATTGGGCCGGCGGCCTACAGCGACCAGCACTTTATCGAATACATCCGATTCCGTTGCGGATTTGCCTTCGAAAGTGACTTTCAAGCCTTCTGCCAAGGGTTCAATACTTTTAACGCTGGTATCCAGAAAGATATTCTCGTATTCCTTCTTGATCTTTGTCATGAGTGGCTTAACCAAATCCTTGTCGCAACCGGGGATGATCTGATCCTGCATTTCAACAATAGTGACTTTACTACCCAGCGCGTTATAAACAGTGGCCATTTCCAGGCCGATAATACCGCCACCGACGATCAACAATTTTTTAGGAATATCTTCAAGATTGAGTGCACCGGTTGAGTCCATTAACCGTGGATCATCATTGGGAAATGAGGGAATTTTTACCGGCTGCGACCCGACGGCAATAATGGCTTGGTCAAAGTCAATTAATTCTTTGTCAACCTGGACTTGCGTGTCAGACACAAACTTTCCCGTGCCATTTATAACCGTGACATTACGCTGTTTTGCCAGCGCCGCCAAGCCGGTATTGAGCTGGGAACTGATTTTGTTTTTCCAGTCGCGCAGTTGCTCCAGGTTAACCTCGGGTTCAACAAATTTAATCCCCGCCGGACTTAATTCCTTAGCTTCATTGAGCACATTAGCTACATGCAGCAAAGTTTTTGAAGGGATACATCCGACATTCAAACAAACGCCGCCTAACACCGGATAACGTTCGACCAGGGTCACTTGTTTACCTAAATCCGACGCGCGAAACGCGGCTGTATAACCGCCAGGGCCACCGCCCAATACTAAAACTTGTGTTTTCAATTGTGTACCTTCAATGTTAGTCAGTTGGATTTATCCAATTATTCAATTTTAAATTGGGGACTTTGGAAAAGTGTTTTTGATTGTTAACGCCTTTAAATTCGAACTCCTTGGGAATTCGAATCGCTTGATTCTGGCCGTTTTTAAATTATTGTGCTGTGATCATTTTACACCTCGGTAAATACTGCTAACCATAAGTCACTTAATTATAAACGTCAACCATAGGCACTGCATTGGGTTTAAGGCTAAAAAGGCCTTCCATAACTTTGCACTTGCACCCGAATCACACATACTGCCCGGCACACCAGCCGGACGACCATGCCCACTGAAAATTATAGCCGCCCAACCAGCCGGTTACATCGACAACTTCACCAATAAAATACAGTCCAGGTACTTTTTTACTTGCCATGGTTTTGGAAGAAAGTTCATCGCAGTCTACGCCGCCGACGGTAACTTCGGCGGTACGATAACCTTCAGTACCGTTGGGTTTGATTGTCCAATGGTGCAACTGGTTTGCGATCTGTTGAATGTGACGGTCAGATAAGTCTTGTAAGGTAATGTCCAATAACTCTTCTGGTAACAAACAGTTGATCAATCGTTTTGGTAAATAACTATCCAGAATGGTTTTTAAAGTGTTCTTTAACTTTTGCCGGCGTTTTAATTTCAGTTCTGTTTCCAGATTTATCTGTGGCAATAAATTAATCACCACGGCTTCTCCTGCTCGCCAATAGGATGAAATCTGCAACACGGCAGGGCCGCTCAGTCCACGATGGGTAAATAATACATTTTCAGTGAAGCTTTGCCGTTTATTGCTGACTGTGCTTGGCACGGTAATACCTGACAAGGTTGAGAATTTGTCTTTATCTTCCGGTTGCAAGGTAAAAGGCACCAGGCCTGCGCGGGTTGGTAATATATTTATACCAAATTGCTCAGCTATTTTATAACCCAGCGGCGTAGCGCCCATTTTCGGTATTGATAAACCGCCTGTGGCAACCACTAAGGACTGAACAACAAAATTGCCATGATTGGTTTTCAGGTTAAACCCGTTAGTCAACTGCTCAATGCTGTCAATATGGATATTCAGTTGCACCACCACTCCGGCATTAGCGCATTCCGTCAGCAACATAGTCAGAATATCCTTGGCGCTGTCGTTGCAAAACAACTGTCCATGATCCCGTTCATGATAAGGGATCTGATAACGCGCGATTAATGCCAGAAAATCCCACTGGGTATAACGGCTGAGTGCGGACTTGCAAAAATGCGGATTGTTTGAAATAAAGTTATCGGGATCGATAGAATAATTGGTGAAATTACAACGGCCGCCACCGGACATCAGGATTTTTTTTCCAGGCTTGTTGACATGATCCAGAACCATTACTTTACGCCCCCGCTTACCCGCCTCAATAGCGCACATCAAACCAGATGCGCCTGCCCCGATAATAATGACATCGGTCTCAGTCATGACCTAATACTCACACAAAACCAGCAACTATACGCTATTCGCCTTAATCTCTATAAAACTAAAAATCATTATTCACCACCGAGCCACGGAGGAAAATCATAGGCCGATTGCTGTTTTTTTGTATAATCAAATGCTTTACCGGTTGTTATTCAACAATGCAAACTCCTTTTAAGACGATAGGCATCATAGGTAAACCCAGTGACCCCGGTATTGCTGAGACTTTGACCGGACTTTACGATTATTTGACGCAATTCAATTACACTGTTTTTATTGATAAAGACAGCGCTGAGTTCATTCAAGATCAGTCCGTTGCCTCATGTTCCATAGACACACTGGGGCAGCATTGCGATCTGGTTATCGCTGTGGGTGGTGATGGAACTTTTCTGGCCGCCGCCCGTTCCATCGCCGAATATGACATCCCTTTGATAGGCATTAACCTCGGGCGACTGGGTTTTCTTGTCGACATATCGCCTACAGAACTGCCCGCCAAATTGCACAATATACTTCAAGGCCATTATACCGAAGAAAAACGCTATTTATTGCGTGCCAAAATCATCCGCGACAGCCAGGTTTTTCACGAAGAAACCGCCGTCAATGAGGTGGCTATCCATCGCTGGGTGACACCCAGTATGATTGAAATCGTGACTAAAATTGATAATGTATTTTTAAATTCACAACGCTCTGACGGCTTGATTATTTCGACACCGACCGGATCAACGGCTTATTCTTTATCAGCCGGAGGTCCGATCCTGTATCCTTCATTAGACGCACTGGTATTGGTGCCGCTGAATCCCCATACCTTATCCAATCGCCCGATAGTGATTCATGATTCTGCAGAAATTGAAATCAGCTTTTGCCAGACCAAGCAAATCAATGCGCTGGTGACTTGTGATCATATTGAAATTCCCGACGTATTAATCAGCGACAAGATTTTGATTAAAAAAGATCCAAAACCGA
>JBBQCU010000357.1:0-4342 GCA_038319065.1 Methylococcales bacterium | reverse complement strand
GGTGCCTCTTCCTGCACGCCGCCACTGTCAGTAATTATTAATTTGGATAAGCTCATCAAATAAATAAACGCTTCATATTGCAAGGGTTCAATCAGATAGACATTTTTCAAATCACCTAATAATTCATTTACCGGTTTAAGCACATTAGGGTTCAGATGAACTGGATAGACGATACTTAACTTGGGTCTATCAAAGGCTATTGTCTTTAACGCAGTACAAATATCAATAAACCCTTGACCAAAATTTTCCCGGCGATGTCCGGTAACCAAAATAAATTCGGCTGCTTCCGGATCAAAACCTTTTTCCTTGATCCCTTTTTGCACTTGTTCACGAAAAAGCGCATCAGTTTCCAATCTGTTCCGCATTAAGAACAAGGCATCAATTACGGTATTGCCGGTCACTATAATTTTTTCAGGAGCAACGTTTTCTTTCAATAAGTTGTCCTGGCTTTGTTCGGTTGGGGCAAAATGGTAAGTGGTAAGCTGTGATGTCAACTTGCGGTTGGCTTCTTCAGGCCATGGCGAATAGATATTGCCGGTTCGCAGTCCTGCTTCTATGTGGCCAACGGTAATTCTTTCATAAAAAGCCGCCAGACTGACTGCGAAGGTTGTTGTGGTATCGCCGTGCACAAAAATAATATCCGGACTATAGATTTTAAAAATGCCTTTCATACCTTGCAGGATATTACAGGTGATATCATACAAGTCTTGATTGGGCTGCATAATATCTAGATCAAAATCCGTAGTAATTTCAAATAAATTTAACACTTGATCAAGCATTTCCCTATGTTGTGCAGTTACGCATACCTTCGTTTGAAACTCTTGATTTTGTTCCTGGAATGATTTTACGAGCGGCGCCATTTTGATGGCCTCCGGACGAGTGCCAAATACCAGCAGAATTTTTTTCATTTTTTGATAAAACGTTATTAACGAGACGAGGTAAGCTTAAGAATAGTACAAATTCTATTCTATGGTTACAGAGCGAAGTTGAAAATTTCAATATAACTATTTTTAACGATTATGCCACGTCAAGTCCAATATGGACTAGACGCCCCAATACAATTTCTATATTAACCAACGCATCAATTGAGAAACGTGATACTCGCCCCTACAAAAGATCATACATCCATGACTGGGTAATTCTACAGTAATCAGCAGCTTCTGCTTGCGTCCAATTATTTTTTTTCACAATGGCGATTTTTTTATATAAGTTCCGCTCTAGCGCAAAGGTTGGTCATTTTGTTCAAGTGTAATGGCAATGGCATCCCACACACTTTCATAGCGCTCAATCGCGCTCATTACAGAGTCTTTATTAGGTGCCATTACCCGGCAACTCACAGAAACCCATGGTTGGAAAGTGGGGCTCAAATCACGATAACAATATAAGGAGCAGAACGGCGGTGTATTCAGTGCTAGTCATTATCTTTCAGACAAGAAATCCAAATCAATATCATGCACCTAGTGCTGTCTAAGGAGCAATCAAAAGGGGCTGGAATTTTTTTATTTGACGGATTAATGCGACCGGTCGTATAATTTAAAATAACAGAACAAGACGACCGGTCATATATTTGCGCATGGAAAAGCTTAATCAAAAACCAATAAACCGGGAAAATTTACTCAATCAAGGCGTTGGTTTACTGATGCAGCAGGGTTATCAGGAATTATTAGGCAGTTTTTTTAAAGCGTAATCATTGATTGCGTTTTAACAAGATGCGCCTTATCCCTAACTTTATAATTAAATGAGGAAATGACTATGCCAAAATACATTATTACAAACGCGCTTTTTTAATAACCACAATGACGACACGAGTGACGACAATGAGCAAAAAAACCCTGGCAAACACACTATGCAGCTTAATGCTGCTTACCCCCTTTATGAGTCATGCCGAAATCCTGGCGATGGTCAATTACGACAGCATACCCGGCCAAACCCCTCGTCGCGAAGGGATTGCTATTTTTAATGTTGATCCTGATTCGCCGCAATTTGGCAAAATCATCAATGACCTGCCTTTGCCACCCGATGCGCTTTCCCACCATATTTTTTACAACAAGGATTTAAGCAAAGCCTATATCACCGCCCTGGGCAATGGCTCATTGCGCGTCATCAATATGAAACGCAAGCCCTATGCCATTGAGTTACTTGATGTGCCGGAATGCCAGGTTAGCGAAGACATGGTGTTTACGGCCGACAAAAAAACCTGGTATCTCACCTGTATGGGATCCAGTAATGTGATTGTCGGTGACGCACAGACCGATAAAGTGAAACAGGTCATTGCTGCTGATGGCAAGGACACCTTTATTCGTTATCCGCACGGCATTGGTTTGCAAGAAGATATCAATCGAATGATCGTTACCAGTACTGTGAGTCCGGCTGATTTAGGGGACGCCGGCGAAACGGTCACCGTTATTGAAGCAACCAGCGGAAAAGTGCTGTCCACCCATAAACTGTCGGCCAAACCAAGTCCGTCAGGTTCTGCACCGGTAGAATCGGTATTTGTCCCTCATGCGAATCCGCCGATGTCTTATGTAGCTACTATGTTTGAAGGCAAGCTGTGGACGGCGATATGGCAGGCGAATCATCAATCATTTGATTTCCAGCCCGTTTATGATTTTGCTGACGTTAAACAAGGCGTGCCCCTGGAAATTTATTTTAACAAGGCGCACGACAGGTTATATGTCACCACCGCAAAGCCGGGGGCATTGAACATTTTTGACATCAGCGGCGAATCCGTCACAAAACCGGTTTTAATAAAATCGATTCCAACGGCCGCCGGCGCACATCATGTTGTTTTTTCCCCTGATGAAAAATATGCGTTTGTGGAAAACAACTTTTTAAATTTACCCGAAATGGATAATGGCTCGATTACGGTGATTGATTTGCAAAAAATGGAAAAAAAAACCAGTATCGATACCCTGAAAAACAAGGGTTTAAAACACCACGACATCTACATGTTGCCGCCATGGCATACCGATGACGCGCATTAAGCGATGACTTCATGGTGGTTATCGCAATTAGTCTGACAAGCGTGTCGTCGGATTTTCATCGAATCTGCCATCAACGAAACTCATGATTTATAATTGGAGATTACTTTATGCAACACCTGAATACCAAGATAACACTGATTGCAACAGCGATACTAGGCTTGACAATCACCCACGCTGCTTTGGCGCAAGAACCCGCGAGTCCCGAGCGCCTAAATGAAGTTACGCAGCGCGGTATGCATGTCATGCCTTTCGACCTTAAAAAAACGCAACACGTATTTGACAAAACCGATACCGGCGGAGTACAGCAAGTTATTGTTAAAGACACGGGCAATAGCAAACAAATTGAGTTGATCCGGCAGCATCTGACGAAAATTTCAGGAGAATTCAGCCACGGAGACTTCTCCGGTCCGGAGAAAATTCACGGTAAAGACATGCCTGGACTGGCTGCATTACGCACAGCCAAACCGGGACAACTGCATGTTCAATACAAAGAGCTCCCTGATGGCGCGGAAATTACCTATTCTGCGGAAGATAAGGCGTTGATCACAGCCATTCATCAGTGGTTCGACGCCCAGCTTGCCGATCACGGCTCCGATGCCATGCCTGGAATGAATCACGGTGCTATGCACGACATGCAAAAAATGCATGATATGCACAAGCAATAGATTCACCCTGATCGAACACATAGGAAATTATTCAGAAGGACGGGCTCCCGCCAAAACAACCGGGAAATCCGGTCGACGACCTCCCACCGATGCCACAATTATTCCAAATTATTTGGGTCAACAACGAGCTGTTTAGATAATGAAGTTTTTCGATTGGATAGGTCATCGCTGTATAGAGTTGTTCTTCTATGTTATTGACTTAACTTATTTCCTGGTGCGAACACTATCGGTGTGGCAGCCTCATCGCAACGTTTTTAACCGAGCGGTGTATGCTATTTTTCTGGATCAGCTCATTTTGACGGGTATTAATGCGATAACAATAATTACATTTCTGGCAATGTTCGTTGGAATTGTGATTGCCTCACAATTGGTGTTTATCATTGCCTCTATAACGGGGGGAAGGGATCTAGTTGAAATTCTAGCCAGGTTAATACTGAGCGAAATGGGACCCTTGATAACCGGGTTTATCATAATCGGGCGTTCTTGTTCGGCCATTGTTGTTGACCTGGGTAATACAAAAGTAAGCGGCGAAATTGAACCATTGAAATATTTGGGTATTGATGTAGACGATTATTTTGTCGTTCCCAGAATACTGAGTATGGTCATTAGTCAAGTGACATTGGCACTTTACTTTTCAGCTATAATGCTTCTTTTTGGCATGCTTTTCAGTACACTTATTTATGATTTCTCAGT
>JBBQCU010000356.1:0-4363 GCA_038319065.1 Methylococcales bacterium | reverse complement strand
AACGGATGAATATCATGAAAACTGGCCCGCTGCACCGGCAACTCCGTTAAATTAAAATACACAAAACAGATCTATTTCAAGAAATAGACGATAAAATAATTGGGTGGACCGTTCAAACATTAGACGACTACAAATAATTGGCCGTCGATATAGCCGCGCGGATTGCCAGGGCCCTCGGCGGCAGCTTTGATCACTAGCTCAGTCTTGCCGTGCAGGTCTGTTTGTACCGATTCCGGGTAACTGATTGCATCGATGGGGACGCAGGTTTCCGGCACCGGTTGTGACGGCTTTAGAGGATTGGTGCCGGTGGCGCCGATCATCCCTTGATTGCTGCAGATCGAAATATCAGATTGCGCCAGCCGCTGTCCATAGCGGGTTGCATACAAGTCGACTACAGCATCGGTGCAGGGATTAATGCGGCATACAAAGTTGTCGGCTCTTGTATATAAGCCGTCCAGCGATTCCTGCACGATGACCGGATAGACCCCCTCAGCCAACGCACCTAGTAACAGCAGCGGATGGGTGCCGATGTTCGCGATTACCCAGGGATTAGCTCTGTAGTCGAATTCCTGGATGCCTGCCGTTTGCGCGTACCATTCCGCCTGCTGATAATCAAGACTGCCCAGGATTTCAACTTGTTCGGGTGTGACCTTGGAAAGTACACCGGTCTCTGCGTTTTTGTAAACCGCCAGCGACAGCATACCAATGTCGAGCAAACCGCTATTGGCGTCGTAAACCGGTAGCGCATTGCCAAAATCGGCCGACACTCTATGCTGTTTTTCATGCACCTTGGCGGCGAAGCTATAGACATTGGCAGCGGGAACGAAGGGCGCGCCGCTTGAGGGACAAGCGGCAATCATTTGTCTTCCCAGCACGAAATGCTTTGGCTCATCCGGCAGATATGGCCCGATTGAACCGGTCACATGACCCAACGTGTAACGTGGAATATCAGGGTCGCGCCCATAACCGTAGACATTCATGTTAATCGACAAGCCGCCGTTAGCCGAGGCATGCTGCAATGCTTCCAGCAAGACCGAACCGCCATACCCGTGCCAGTGAACATTGTGCAATATCGATTGGTAAACTGCCGCCAGGATCTGATCGTCCGGCGCACTCTTGTTCTGTTGACGCGCCCACAGATTAATAAAAGCGGCCGGTTCATATTCGCCCTCGAACAGAGCCAGATTATTACCTTGAGCTAGCCGCACTTTCATGCCCCAGATTTGCGATACCATTTGCTGTTGCGGGTCGAGATCGACCAGTTTGCCCGAGACACGTTGATCGGCATTTTCCAGCAGCATACCCATAACCGGATCGGTCCGATCCAATGCTTGGCCGTTCAAGCAACCCCCTGTTACGCAACAATCGATCAGCCGGAAGATGCCGGTGCCTACCGGATTCCAATTACCGTTTTGCTTATAGCGTTCGTTCAGTTTCTGATTTTGGGGATCGAAAGTTTCGATATTGTAATTATCTACCCTGTTGTTGACGGTGGACACATCTGCCTGAAAGTAACCCTTGAAATTCAGGCGCGGGTAATCGAGATAGCTCATTGTATCTGCTCCTTATTGATTCAGGGTAGACCACTCGGGAGCGGTCTTGGTGGCATTTAAGACCCCATCCTTTTTATCGGGGCAATCGGAGGTGAAGAGGCAGCACCATTCAGGATCGGCAGGACACATTTGCGCCACTTGATCCCAGGTCTGGTGCGGATCTGGCCGCTGCATTCTGAAATGGGTGTAATTTTGGCTGACAATAGGCGCGTCGGGCGGAGTAAGCGGATAACCCGAGAAAAAGAACGATTGCGGATGGCGATACGGGGCCGCCGTCTTATCGTAGATGTCAGGCGTGGGGGTTGCTTCGAAGGAATAGCCGAAGAGGATCTTTTGCGGCCCGACTTCCACAGAATAGGCTTGGATAGTTCCACCGAGGTGTGTACTTTGCTCTTTGTTGTAGGGCAAATGCTTGATGAAATCAGTGCGTGGCGGGTGGTTATCGAGCGAGAATTGACAGCACTTTGGTGTTCCGGCCGGACGATCTTGGTAGCGTAGGAAATAGGCCTTGTTACCCAGGGATACGAAGGAACAAGTGAAGTCGTTCTTCATTGGGAAAATGGGCAAGCAACGCTTTTCATAATGTTCCATCATTGCCCCATTACCATCACCATCGGTCGGCTTGTAGGTCGAATCGAAGTAAGTTTTGCCATACGATACTTCATAATCTGCCTGGGTCAGGCCGGTGGGCGGCAAGGCATAGGGCGGGGGGAATTTATCGTAATTGTTGAAGACCCTGTACATTGTCCATTCGCTGATCCAGTAGACTGGAAAAGAAGGGTCGCTGGGCTGGCCGGCTGTGCGTTTATATAAGCACTTGTTAGGTGGAGTGCAGCCCTTGTTGTTGTGGGTTCCGCCTGTGTAATAGTAGTGGCGCAACGCAGCGGCTTTGTTTTTGAGTTCGCTCCCTTCATTCGCCTGCACTGCACTCACCGTCAGCAAAAAACTTGCTATGAACAATAAATATTTTAAATCAATTGTCTTCATAAACGACCTCTCCGGAAATACCCTCTAAAAGCGATTAAAAAATGGATTCAACTAATAAGTGCCAACTCTAAAAGTACTCAACGTCAAGTACGATAATTTTGGAGTTTAACATGAATGTGAAACGTGGAGTTGTGTAAATAATTTTTAGATTTAGACGCGTTCGTTGCTAACCGTCGTCCGCTATAAGCCATGCAAAGCCATTGACGCTAAAACACTATTGCTTTTAAATTCATGTGGCAAATAGGCGCGGAATCTTGTCAAATTCAGGCGGTATTAATCAAGGCTGTGGGCTGTTTTGTCTCGTCATTTCAAATGATTGCATTCTCGGAAAGTCACAACTGGGGGCAATTTGTAAACATAACTACTGGCTCAGGACGTAGCATTTACCCAAGAAGATTGAAATGTATTTCTCTAAAACGCCATTTCAATAATGCCATGTGCCGTAATATATAGATATAAATTTCATGGCCTCCCTTTTATCCACCCAGTCTGGTAGGTCGGGCAACGCTTTTTTGCCCGACAATTCCAGTGGCGGCATCGGAATGTCGGGCACGAAAAGCATGTGCCAGACTACAGGGCTGGAAAGTAATTGGCGAAGATTTTTATAAAGTGATTGCGAAATATGGCGAAGAATCCCAACCAAAGGAATAACCAAAGCAACCAAGTTGTTGCGACTCATCAAACAGTCACTCACTATCAAGGCGCTGTTCCTCATCCTGATATATTACCCGGCTTCGATGAGCTTGTGCCTGGAGCTGCGGCTCGTTTAATTAAATTAGCGGAAGACGAAGCTGAGCACTATCGAAAAATTGAAACCATGGCAATAGACGCCAATATAGCTGCACAGCAAAATCAATTAGCGCTTGGGGAGATGCAACAAAAATCTGTATTTAGAAGCAATTTAATTGGTCAAATATTCGGGCTAATTGTTTGTTTATCGTCCATCGCCGCAGCAAACTATCTGGGCATTAACGGCCAAGATTGGCTAGCTGGTGCTATTGCCGCTATTCCCACAGCGGCGTTTATTAAAGCCTTTGCATTAAGTAAAAAGTAAGCCGGAATAGGAATAAAAAAAGGGTCTTGAACTTTGCGCAATCAGTTTACAGTGGCGATCGACGCCTTAGATAGCAGCTAATCGTTCGACAGTATCGGGATAATGTTCAACCAGACGAATCAATACTGCTGCCTGTGCATTAGGTCGGGCTCGTCCTTGTTCCCAGTTTTCGAGAGTACGTTCATTAATGCGCAGGTATCTTGCAAATACAGTTCGCGATAAATGCAGTCGTTCGCGCAAGCTTAATAATTCTTCCGGCGTTATTGTAAGCTCGGGCTTTTTCTCTACTGTATGATGTTTCAGTGTGATCTTGCCTTCGCGTTCTAATTTTAGCGCGGCGAATCCTTCGTTTAGTTCATCAAATAAATTACGTTTCATTATTAATCAAAAAATAAACCACAGGAATCACCAGCAGTGAAAACAAGGTCGAGGCAAAAATACCAAAGATAAAGCTCCAGGCCAGGCCTGAAAAGATCGGGTCAAGGATAATCACAAAGGCGCCGAACATGGCCGCTCCCGCGGTCAGGAAGATGGGGCGCAGGCGGATCGCGCCGGCTTCAATCAGGGCGTCTGCAAGGCTCACATCGGCGCGGGCGCGGATGCGCTCGATGAAGTCGATCAGGATGATGGAGTTGCGCACGACGATACCGGCCAGGGCAATCATGCCGATCATGGCGGTGGCGGTGAAATAGATCGGGTTGGGGTAACCGGCGACCGGCGTGGTGAACAGATTAAGCAGCCAGAAACCCGGCATAATGCCGATGACCGT
>JBBQCU010000355.1:0-4367 GCA_038319065.1 Methylococcales bacterium | reverse complement strand
AAGCTATTTTGCTAACACCGTTGGCATCGGCGTACCCGTATAATGTCCCACGCCGTAAGCGAGAACACAGCCCACAAGTGGTATTGCCTTCTGGAATGACGCGCTTTACTACACTGTAAGTGTCTTTTTCGATTATATGATAAGGCACTCCCAAGGATTCAAGATAGGCCGGTAAAACATGCCCGGGAAAGCCAGGTTGTTTTTGATCAAGGTTAACTGCAATCAACTCAAAATCAACAGGCGCGGTTTTCTGTAAATTCATCAGGATGTCTAAAAGCGTAAAGGAATCTTTACCTCCTGATAGACACACCATGACCTTGTCGCCATTCTCGATCATGTTGTAGTCGGCAATCGCATCACCGACACTGTGCCGTAAACGTTTTTGTAATTTGTTAAATTGAACTCTGGATTTTTGCTTTGGATCTGACATGGTCAGAATTGAGTTGAATGATGAAGGAAAAAAGAAACCGGGGTTCATAAGTCTATTGAACCCCGATAAAAAAAGCTTTAGCCATTGTAACGCTGAAAAATTAATGTTGCATTAGTGCCGCCAAAACCGAAACTGTTCGACATTATGGTATTCAATGTAACGTTATCTTTGCGCTCACGAACTATGGGTATACCCTCAGCAGCAGGGTCAAGCTGGGCAATATTAGCCGAAGCGCTCAGGAAGTTTTCTTCCATCATCAATAATGAGTAAATCGCTTCATTAACGCCTGCAGCGCCCAAGGCATGACCGGTCAGTGATTTAGTGGAACTGACCCAAGGCACATCGTCTTTACCAAACACAGTACGCAAAGCTTCCAGTTCTTTGGTATCGCCAACCGGTGTGCTGGTACCATGTGCATTGATATAATCAATTTTGCCGTCCACAGTGGCCATAGCTTGTTGCATACAACGCACGGCACCTTCGCCTGAAGGCTGAACCATATCATAACCATCAGAGGTTGCGCCGTAGCCGGCCAGTTCAGCGTATATTTTGGCGCCACGCGCTTTGGCATGCTCCAATTCTTCAATGACCAAAGCACCGCCGCCCCCGGAAATAACAAACCCGTCACGGGTTTCATCATACGGTCTGGAGGCTGTAGCAGGGTCGTCATTATATTTTGAAGATAAAGCGCCCATAGCATCAAATAATACCGACATGGTCCAGTGTAATTCTTCACCGCCACCGGCAAACACTACATCCTGTTTACCCATCTGGATTAATTCCATGGCATGGCCAATACAATGGGCACTGGTCGCACATGCCGAGCTGATGGAATAATTCACCCCTTTAATTTTATAGGGTGTTGCCAGGCAAGCGGTATTGGTGCTGGACATGCTTCTCGGTACCATATAGGGGCCGACTTTTCTAATACCTTTTTCACGTAAGATGTCTGCGGCTTCAACAATATTTGAAGTTGAAGGTCCGCCTGACCCCATCACCAGACCGGTTCTGATGTTAGACACTTCTGTCTCATTTAAACCTGAATCATCAATTGCCTGCTGCATTGCAATATAGTTAAACGCGGCGCCGTCACCCATAAAGCGTTTTATTTTGCGATCAATGAAGGCGTCCAGGTCTATGGTAATGGCCCCATGCACATGGCTGCGAAAACCCAAGTCCTCATAAACTTTTGCAAAAGTAATTCCTGAACGGCCTTGTTTTAGGGAATCGACAACCTCATTCCGGTTATTCCCAATACTGGAAACAATGCCTAAACCGGTTACTACGACTCTTTTCATCTTAATTTTGACCTCTAGAAATCTTCTGTAGACGTAAATAAACCAACTCGCAGATCGGTAGCTTCATAGATAACCTTGCCATCTACGTCCATAGTAGCATCAGCTATACCCATAACCAGTTTCCGCATAATCAGTCTTTTTAAATTGATTCTGTATGTTACTTTTTTAGCTGAGGGTAATACTTGTCCCGTAAATTTAACTTCCCCCACACCTAAAGCACGTCCTTTTCCCGGGCCTCCCATCCAGCACAAATAAAAGCCCACCAGTTGCCACATGGCATCTAATCCTAAACAGCCCGGCATCACGGGATCACCCTGAAAATGACAGGCAAAAAACCATAAATCGGGTTTTATATCCAGCTCAGCTATAATTTCGCCCTTTCCATAGGTGCCACCTTCATCCGAAATGTAGGTTATACGATCCATCATCAGCATGTTAGGTAAGGGTAATTGCGCATTTTTAGGTCCATATAATTCCCCCCTGCCGGACTTCAATAGCTCCTCGCGCGTAAAACTATGCTGTTTCTCCATACTATTCGTACACCTTAGGTAATTATGCTTATAATATAATTCCATATTATCTTACAGACACTGAAAAAAATCAGCTCAATTTTTAGCGGGGATGCACTTCAAACAGCAATCTTAAAATTTTTAATGTATTTCTTTGTATCCGTTGCTGATAAATAATGGTGTAAAACAAAACAGAGGTTACATATTTTCTGGTCTCTTTATAGGGGATTGTTTCTATCCAGATATCAGCGGGTACCGGTCTGTCAATGGGTAACCATTTGGCTACCCGGTTTGGTCCGGCATTGTAAGCCGCCGTTGCCAGTGCAAAATGTCCATCAAACCGGTTCAATAATTGTTTATAGTAAAAAGCACCGTACTTGATATTAACATCCGGGTTTAATAAGCTGCTTTCAGCTTGCCAGGATTCATGAAGAGTGCGTGCTATCTGCTGCCCCGTTTCCGGCATGATTTGCATTAATCCAAGCGCACCCACTGCTGATCGGGCATTCTTATCCAGCATACTTTCCTGACGAATCAGGCCAAAAATAATGGCTGGATCCAAATTTTGCCAAAAAGCATTGTTTTGAACCTGACTCATAAAATTTACAGGAAATCGCAATGCTAAATCATCCCAATAATCAGCTTTAACTAAAGTAATAATAGCAACCTGATCCCATTGCCACTGTTGAGCTAATTTGGCTGCAATCATGAGTTGTTCAGTGGACAATTTTTTTACTGCAAACCACCACTGCCGCTTTGCTTCAGCTTCGCGGTTCAGGATTATCAATTCTTGAATTACTTTAAAATCAGTTTGTTGGACCAGTGTTTCGAGTTCATTGCCTGCCAGAAAAACAGGTTTATCAGCAAAGGAATAAGGTTTATTCATGACATCTGCTGCCATAAAACCATAAAAACTTCTATCTTCCGAGAGCCGATTGTAAATTGACTGCCCCAGCAGCACATATCCGATTTTGACCAAAGATCGGGCTAGCCAGTATTGCCATTGGGGTTCTTGTAGTTCTTCAAGTGTTAAACCCGTCATTGCATGAACAACATGCTGCCAGTTTTGTTCGAGCAAGGCGGCTCTAACCTTCCATTCCCTGACTTCTTTATCAACAGCAACTAACTGATTCAGCCGATCATATGCCCGATAATCGCGTGCACGTGCCAGCGCCAGCGCAAGCTTGCGCTCAAGTTGTTGAGCCGTCTGGTTATCAATATCGACTATGCGTTTTCTGCTATCCCAGATATTAATCGCCAAATCCAGATCCGATTTGGACATTCTATCCACGCCGTGGGCAAAAATACGTCCTTCTTGTACATTGCCGATCAAAAACAGACTCTCCTGGATTAATGCCGGTGTTTTATGAACCTGCAACCAAGCTTCGGCTACGTCCTGACCTGGTTTATCCAGCATTTGCTGGAGAGTGCTTGCCAAGGGTCTATTATCTTTCTTTAACGCTAATTCAAAGCGCTGCCAAATCAAGTCAATAGTGAGAACGGGCGACTGCGCCAATGCCGAAAACAGGGGATCACATTCTTTAGGCAGTGAATCCCCCGTGACCCATAAGCGTTTTGCTCCGTTCAAAGCCTGTTGTTGATTGCCCACGCTATAATTTGCCCAATAAAACCGGCATTCGAGTGCAGTATTATCACTTGCCTGATAATAGTGGAGAAATTCGGTCCAACGCTCATTATTAGCGAGATAATCCAGCCATTTAGAGCGCAGCAAACCGGCGTAGCGGGTATCTTTATAGGCTGATAAAAAGGCCAGAATTTTATCGGTTTTTGATAAGTTGTGTTTTAACCACTGGTACTGTAAATAGGGGTAAAGCGGATAATCTGCCAATGTGGAACTTAGCGTTAAAAACGCACTCTCATTGCCTTGTTCGACCAGTCTTTCAGCTACTAAAAAATCTTGTCTCTGCTGATCTAGCGTATCGCTAAGAACCGTGCTGGAAAAAAAAACCATGCTACACAATAACACGCTTCCAGGTGACCATTTTATATTCATATTTGCAACTACTTTACACTTTACAAGATCCGCATACTACCCCACTTTTATGCGGTAATAAAATCAGCCAGCTTTACGTAATGAATTGACACACATATTGGGAATTAGTTTTGTCA
>JBBQCU010000354.1:0-4388 GCA_038319065.1 Methylococcales bacterium | reverse complement strand
CTATGGCAAAGCGCTTGATGCCACTGATAGACTCAGTTGAATTGCGTAATTCTTTAGCAAAGGCTGCTAAAAATAGAATTATGGCGTTTTTTACTGCTGATAAGACCGCTACAGAATTAATGACTGTTTATGAAAAATTATTGCAACAGCCTAAAAAACCAGCGGGTTCAATAGCGGTTGAATTATTTTTACAGAACTGTACAGAACTTGCTCATATTGGCAAAATGAATGTGGAAATGAATGAACGGCTTCGCCGTGTCGAACATCTGGCTGATTTTATCCAAAATAATCCTATTTATAAAAGCCTGCGCTATATAAGTAAGCAGTTAAAATAGTCAAATTTGAACAATAATCATGTTAGTTAACATGGCTGGATAGGGGGAAGTTAATAATGCCTAACCAAAAAACTGTACTGGTTCACTTAGGGAGTGGTATGGGTAATATGCTCATGGCAACACCTATGATGCAAATGTTATCTCATGGGGGCTATAAAGTTGACTTATGTCTACAAGGTGAAACACCAAAGGTTGATACATTATTCAAACGTTGGCCACATGTCCGGACTGTTGTATCAGATCAAACACCTTTTCTAGATCAACAATATAATATTTATATTTATGGTTTTGAAGTTTATGGTGATCCCATTCACTTTAAAAATTTTGCTAATGCCGTCGTTCTTCATCCTATGTGGGATTGGCAAAAAGGTTTTGGTTTACATTCGGAAATAGAGCTTTATTCCAACCTGGCAAAATTTATTGTTCCTGAAGTAGATATCGTTACACAAACAAGTTGTATCGCTTCCGGGAGAGTTTTTGATGATATTACTGAAGATACCTGTGTATTAATTCCTGGCGGTGGGATGCAGGTGATAATCCGGAAATGGGCTAAATACGGGGAACTTGCCAAGCAAATAAAAGATGTGGCCGTTGTTGGGCTGCCAGCTGACCTGGATCATTCAAACAGAATTATTTTTCCTGACTGGTGTAAAAAAATATTTGGCAAAACGCTTCAATATCAAGGAAAAGCTTGGCATTTTGCTCGTAATTTCGCGGAGCGGCATGATAATGAAATTATCTTTCCTAAGCACGTTAAAAATTATATTGGCAAGCTATCACTGGAAGATACTGCTGCACTTATAAAGCAGGCTGGCTATGTTATAGGTAATGATTGTGGGGTAACCCATATGGCAGTCGCTTTAGGTAAACCGGTGTTTCCTATTTTAGGTCCCACCAGCCGTCGCAAAGTATTCCCCCCTTTTCTCAGTAATGTCAGTATTATTTCAGCAAATTTTGATTGTCAGCCTTGTCAGGAAAATCCTAGATTGGGCGTTTGGCGCGAAGATAAATCCCAGTGTTTCTGCCCTTACTCCATTCGTTGTATGGAAGAAATTTCTGTTGATAAAGTCTTAAATCATGTTAGCGAAAAACTAAACAGAGATATTAGATTATGAGGCCCTAAAAATGTCAGATCGAATTACAAAACATATTAGACAGCATATTGATACTATTCAGTTACTCACAGAATCAAGTCATTTAATTGAAGTAATTGCTCAATCGATTACCCATTGCTTAAAACAAAACGGTAAAATTTTGTGGATGGGTAATCTAATCTTGTATTCTCCTGGCTTAAAGCCTAAGAATTGAGTCAATACAGCAGACCATAAAATGATACTCAACTAATATAATATGAATGGTTCAACAAATTATCCGCTTATCTCCGTCATCATGCCTTGTTACAATGCCGAGGCCTTTGTGGAAGAAACCATTGAAAGCGTTTTACAGCAATCCTATCCCCATATTGAATTGATTATTGTTGATGATGGCTCGACTGATCAAAGCCCTGCGCTATTACTTGAAGCCTCAAAAAAATATCCTGCTTTAAAAATATTTTCGCAAGCAAACAAAGGCCCTTTTCCGGCTCGTAATTTGGCGTTACAGCATGCAAAAGGAGGTTTTGTCGCTTTTCTTGATGCTGATGATTACTGGACGCCTGATTGCCTGGAAAAATTATATCAGGCACTCATGGTAGCAAATGCTGACTTAAGCTATTGCGGCTGGCAGAATATAGTTGAAAATGGTCAAGACGGTCCGCCGCATGTGCCTCCGGTCTATGAGCAAGGTAATATCCATGAAGCCTTCTTGAAAACTTGCCCATGGCCCATCCATGCCGCCCTTACCCGCAGAAACATTGTCGATAAGGTTGGCGGTTTTTCGACCCGCCGCTTTAGCGCGATGGATTATGACTTCTGGATTCGACTTTCCGCTATCACTCAAAATATTGTCCAAGTACCTGAAGTGTTGGCATTTTATCGCTGGCATAATCATGGGCAGATATCATCAGTCAAATGGCGCCAAGTCCTGGATGCCTGGCGTGTCAAAAAGGATTTTGTTGAAGAAAATCCATTACTTGTTAAGCATCTGCCGGCTTCAATAATTGAGGAACAGGTTAATAACTATGTATTGAAACAGGCTCGGGAAGCATTTTGGAAGAGGGATCTCGTTTCCGCGCAAAAATTATTCAGATCTATATTGACCTCAGGTTGTTGGCAACTTGACGATCTCAAATATCTAATACCTGCAATATTGCCGCTATCAATATACCGTAAACTTATAGTGCTCTTAGAGAAATAACCGATACTTTGTCTTGGCAATTTTTAAATCCGTAGTATCTGCCAAGACAATCGTTTCAAATTAACCCAGTAGACGTTTGTAAGTTTCTTTATCGATCCGGTAACACCCGCAAGAAACGGTTTCCAGACCGATGCGATCAAGAATCGTGACGTCCCCCCGGCGGTAGCTGATGAGCTTTTGCTTCAAAAGCGAATTCGCCGCTTTGGTAATGCCGACGCGCCGTACCCCCAGCATATTGGCCATTAATTTGTGGGTAACATGGAAGTGGTCAGAGTGCGCCCGGTCCTGAGTCATCAACAGCCAACTGGCGAGGCGGTCTTCTACTACATGGAAGCGGGTACAGGCGGCCGTTTGCGCGAGTTGGCTTATCGACACGTAGAGGTAGCGTTTCAAGTTCAACTGTAGCGCAGGACTCTGTTCGAGTTCACGGAGAAACGATGGCGCCACCATGCGCAGTGCGGGGCCTGCCCCCAGAACCATGGTGTGAAAAGGCGAGACATCGACTCCCAATATGAGGGAAATTCCGAGCATGCCTTCATTACCGGTCAACCTCACTTCCAAACCCGCTGCGCCATTGATGGCCGTCACCAAGGAAATGTAGCTTCCGGTCGGGAAGTAAACGAACGAAATGGGTCCTCCGGGGCGGTAAAGTACCTCGCCGAAATTGAGGTCAATTTCTTCGCAATTTGCGAGCAAGTGTTCGCGATCCCGGGGGGGACGAGCGCTCAGTAGACGATTGGTAACGGGGACAACTTGGTTGGACGGCACATAGACTCTCCTGCGATAGTTGGGGAAATCCGTCAAGCGGGGCACAAAAAATTTGGGTGATTATAATCCCGATGTCGGAGCTTGCTGGGGAGGATGTCCCCCTTAATTAGGAAATTCGCATAGGTAATCGAATCACCAGCGTGTGCGCGTGGCGCACGGGAGTTCATCCGCTCCCGGGGTGACAAAAACTTCGTAAGAAGCCCTCTGCCCCGCGACATTTTAGCAGGTCCCTATCTCGTTCACTTCGTCGGTCCAGACTTTGAAACTCAACAGCGTATTAGGACCGAAGGTGCTGCTGATGGCGACATCGGCAGCGTCGCGGCCACGGGCAATCAACACGCGTCCGATGCGCGGGATATTATTGCGGGCGTCGAAGGTGTACCATTGACCGTCAAGATAGGCTTCGAACCAGCCGGCGAAATCCATCGCGCCGTAAGGCGGCAGCATGCCGATGTCGCCCAGGTAACCGGTGCAGTATCGTGCAGGAATATTCATGCAGCGGCAAAATGCAATTGCGAGATGCGCAAAATCACGGCAAACACCGGTCTTCTCCTGGAAAACCTCCCAGGCCGTTTTGGTACAGCGCGCGTGTTCATAGCCAAATGAGATATGCCGGTTGACAAAGTCGCAAATCGCCTGGACGCGCGCCCATCCGGTAGGTGACTTGTCGAACAGTTGCCAGGCCGCTTCGGAAAGCCGATCGGTTTCGCAATACCGGCTCCCCAACAGGAACAGCAAGGTCTCGTCCGGCAACGCTTCCACTGGCGTTTGTCTCGCTTGCGGGACGACCAATTCCGGTAGACCACTATCCCTGATAAGCCCATTGGCGGACAGTTTGAGCTGTCCTTTGGGGGCGACAATACGGCTGCACCAGTTACCATAATTGTCGCGATAGGCGGTGAGCGGGACGGGCGGGTTGGTAATCAGGTGGTCTGGAATGATCATGTCAGAGATTCGAGAGAAGTGCACGCTCAAGGTCAGGATCATTGG
>JBBQCU010000353.1:0-4411 GCA_038319065.1 Methylococcales bacterium | reverse complement strand
AGATCGTCTCTTCGACGAGCAAAATCAACTCATTTATGCACGAAGCATGCATGACCGTATGATTGGTTTCTACGGCGATCGCATATTAGTCAATGGTTTTGTTGATTTTAAGATTGATGTTGCCAGTCGTGCCTACCGGTTACGCTTTTTAAATGGTTCAACCGCACGTATTTACAAACTGGGCTGGGATGACGGTACACCGGTCACCGTAATCGGTGTTGATGGCGGTTTACTGGAAAAACCGGAAACCAAATCTTATGTCATGCTGGCTCCCGGTGAGCGCTTGGACGTTTGGGCTGACTTTAGCGGTCGTAACGTAGGTTCACAGTTAGTCATGCGCAGTCTGCCATTTTCGGGCGTGTTGCCGAAAATGGCTGAGCGTATGATGCATGGAGGAAGAGGCGGAATGAGTGGAATGGGCGGTATGATGCATGCCAATGCATTACCTGTCGGTAGTGATTACCCTATTTTCACTGCGCGTGTCACCAAAAAAGTAAGCGAGAGTCATAGCCTGCCATCGCAATTATCAAAAATCAACTGGCATCAGATCAGTGCTACAGCCAATCCTGATAAGCCGGTTCCCATTGGTATATCCGAAGGTCCTATGGCCATGCTGCTTAATGGACGCCCCTATGCATACAACGATATTCAAGACTTCGAACGCATCAAATTAAACACCATACAACTCATGGAAATTTTTCATGCGCATGGCGGTGGCGGTGGTCATGGTAAGGAAGCAGCGTTGCCAAGCGGAAAGCATAGTGCGGAAAAACCAGGCGGCGGCATGGGAGGCATGGGTCATGAAGGTGGCGGCACGGGCATGATGGGAGGCATGGGTCATGAAGGTGGCGGTATGGGCATGATGGGCGGCATGAAGCATGGCGGCGACGATCAGAAAGGCGGCGGTCAAGGCATGGGCGGCATGATGGGCATGGACCACAAGGGTGGCGGTATGGGTATGATGGGCGGCATGAAGCATGGTGACGACGACCAGAAAGGCGGCGGTCAAGGCATGGGCGGCATGATGGGTATGGGTGGCGGCATGGGAGGTATGGGCATGATGATGTCCATGGCGCATCCGATTCATTTACACGGCCAACAGTTTCAAATTGTCAGCCGCAGTATCAGTGGCGATGAAGCAGCAGAATATGCCTCTGTGCGCGACGGTTTCATCGAAAGCGGCCTGAAAGATACCGTACTGGTAATGCCGGGCGAGAGAGTCCGCATCATAAAACCCTTCCAGGATTTTAAGGGCTTGTTTATGTATCATTGCCACAATCTTGAACACGAAGACATGGGCATGATGCGTGACTTTTTGGTTGAATAACTTCGGTCTAAGTTAATCAAGTAAAAAAACGGGTGCTCTAATGCACCCGTTTTGTTTTTAACACGAGATCAATAATAAAAAACATCATTTGAAAACAGGCAAGAGGGTCGCTCGATCTATTTTCAAATTCTTTGCCAGTCAAACGACGGGCCCGGGTCGGTTTTACGTCCGGGTGCAATATCACTATGTCCGCTTATACGTTGTCTTGATAGTTTGGGATAACTTTTAAGCAAGGTGTCAATTACGGCGGCAAGTTGCCTATATTGTTCTTCAGTATAATTAATCGATTCGGTGCCTTCAAGCTCAATGCCTATGGAAAAATCATTACAGCGTTCTCTTCCCTCATAGCTTGATTTTCCTGCGTGCCAGGCGCGTTTGTCAAAAGGTACATATTGCACACAACTTCCATCTCGTTTAATCAGTAAATGTGCAGACACAGAAAGGTTATAGATTTCTTTAAAATAAGGATGATCATCGGGATTGAGCAAATTGCAAAATAGCTTGTCTATATTTTCATTCCCGAATACTCCAGGCGGTAGACTGATGCAGTGAATCACCAGCAATGAAATATCTGCGGGGTCAGGACGTTCATCAAAGTTGGGCGAAGGAGTATGTTTACTATCTGTTAACCAGTGCCGTTTTATATTCATAAGTTCAAAAAGTCGTGAAAAACGCAAACAAGCCGATGTTTATGCGATAAAATACTCATAACTCGCCTGATGTGTCTGTGATAAATAATTATTTGATTGATCAAAGAATAATAATTTATTCAATGATACACAATACCTTAATCTATAGGTATTTCTTGGCAATATACAGGCATAAATAAAGTAAAGAATTTCACAATCCAATTAGAAGAGAGCGTGAACCGTTATTTAAAAGTACAAACAAGAGAGGTTTTTTATGGCAATCCTAGTTTATAAACGTTTATTCAAGTTAGCTTTGGTCATGCTGCTCGCCGGCTGTGCCAGTGAACCAGTGCGACAACACGTTGAATATCCGAAAAATACCACTCAACAAAGTAAAATTCCGCAAAACCGCTATCCGGTTAGTCCGGCCATCAAACACTATCCTAATAGTTATGCTAAGCCGCCTTATTCAAGCAACTATGGGTCGTCCGGAGTAACTGGAACATACGCCAATTCGCCAGGGGTACATAACTTTATCCAACACATGGTGCAAAAGCATGGCTTTTCGGAAGCCTATTTGAATAACCTGTTTTCGCGCGCTAATCGCCTGGATTATGTTATTCGACTGGAAAGCCCTGCTCCATCTACCGGGCCATCAAAGTCGCGCCCGGGCAGTTGGACGCGCTATCGTAATAAATTTCTAACCGATGCGCATATTAGCAATGGCGTGGAATTTTGGCGCAATAATGCGGATGCTATTCAACAGGCCAGTATCACTTATGGCGTTGACCCCGAATACATTGTAGGAATTATTGGTGTAGAGACTTATTTTGGCAAAAATTTTGGCAAAACCTGCATTTTTGATGCCTTGACTACCTTATCGTTCGACACCTACAGACGCTCCAATTATTTTCAATCAGAACTTGAAAATTTTTTGCTGATGACGCGTGATGAAGGCTTTGATCCGCGTCAACCGCAAGGTTCCTGGGCTGGCGCTATGGGTTATGGGCAATTTATGCCCAGTAGTTTTCGCAAATTAGCGGTGGACTTTAATCACGATGGACGTCGTGACCTGTGGCATCCGAAAGATGCTGTTGGTAGCGTGGCGCATTATTTTTCGCGTAGCGGCTGGCAGTTTCATAATCCGGTAACAAAACCTTCCAGCCCCGCTAACGATCCGGCTGTTATTGAACTGAGCACCTATGAGGGTAATGAATATTGGCATATTTATCCGAATTTTAAAGTGATCAAGAAATACAATAACAGCAATAAATATGCGATGGCTGTATATCAGTTGGCACAGGCAATCAAACAGCGTTATCAGCAAGAATATGCGGGCAGGATCGGTTATTTAACAAATTAATGTAACCTCTTTTACTAATCCGGCAAAACCAGAAATATTCATTATCACTGACGCTGTTTAGTTGTATAGTAAATGCTCTTTTAAAATCATCAGGTTGACTGATTTAAAAGTTTACCCTGTGAAAATAGTCATTTATCGTTTAATCCTTCCGTAGAGGTAAAGTATGTACGTACTAAAATATTCTCTTTCAATATCTGTGTTATTGGCCTGTTTTTGTACAGTGCCTGTTTCAGCAGCTGATATAAAGGCCGGTGAACAAAAAGCCGCCAATTGTATGGGCTGTCATGGCTCAAAGGGTAAAAGCAGTAGTGCTCAATGGCCTAATCTAGCGGCTCAACAATCGACCTATATAATCAATCAGCTTAACGCATTCAAATCGGGAGCACGAAATAACACTATGATGCAATCCATCGCTGCCAACCTGAGTGATGACGATATTAATAATTTAGCGGCTTACTATTCCAGTCAGCCAGCTGTTAGCGCAGGAGGCGACCCGGATTTGGCAAAATCAGGTCAAACCAAGGCAACTATGTGTTTAGGATGTCATGGATCATCAGCTGAAGGTAATGGTCAATTCCCAAGGCTTGCCGGACAGCATCCCGAATATCTGGTAAAACAATTGAGCAATTTTAAGGAAGGTGTGCGTAAAAACGGACATATGCAGGCGGTCGCGGGCACTCTTTCCGAGGATGATATGAAAGCATTGGCGGCCTATTTTGGCTCTTTGTAACCTCCCTTAACGCATAAGCCGGGCATTAGCCCGGCATTACTAAACCACTACGGACACTGGTCAGGTTAAAGCCTGACCAGCAGAGTTTTGAAGTGTCATGCGGAAGCCAGCGTTTTTCGCAACTCCGCTTCACACTCTTGCAGTTGTACTAAAGCCTCAGAACGCGCTTTTTTACCTTGATCGGCAATTTGCAGACTTTCTTGAATGGTTTTTATTAATAGCTGATTGGCTTTTTTAATCGTTTCTATATCGAAAACACCCCGCTCAATTTGTCTGCGGGATTCAGCATTAGCCTGTTTTAGAGTTTCGGCATTGCTTTGCAATAATTGATTGGTCAAATCAGTGGCTGCTTTAATGGTGTC
>JBBQCU010000352.1:0-4428 GCA_038319065.1 Methylococcales bacterium | reverse complement strand
CTTTGAAACAGCTATGTCGGCACAACGCGATAGAGCGCGTTCGGCCAGCAGTTTTGGCGCGGATTATAATCAGGACATTAAGCTGGATAGCCAGACTGAATTTACCGGCTACAATCGCCTGGACGATCAGGTGCATATCGTTGCACTTTTCAGCCAAGGCCAGCCTGTAGATAGTTTACAAGCGGGTGAAGAAGGCCTGGTGGTTTTGGATAAAACCCCTTTCTATGCCGAGTCCGGCGGACAGGTCGGAGATTGCGGACGCATTGTAGCGGCGGGCGCTGTGTTTGAAGTGACGGATACCCAAAAGCAGGGCGGCAACCTGTTTTTACATAAAGGCAGGTTGGTTTCAGGCACATTGAGCAAAGGCCAGTTGTGTGATGCAAAGGTCAGTGCGGCAGATAGAAAAGCAACAGAGCTGAATCATTCTGCTACGCATTTATTGCATGCAGCCTTAAGGCAGACCTTGGGCGAGCACGTTACCCAGAAAGGCTCGCTGGTTAATGCCGAGCGTTTGCGCTTTGACTTTTCTCATTTTGAGCCCGTTACCCCTGATCAAATTGGTACACTGGAGCGGCTGGTTAATGAGCAGATCCGCGAAAATAATCCCGTTACTGCACAAATCATGGCCAAAGATGAAGCTGTGAAAGCGGGTGCAATGGCGTTGTTTGGCGAAAAATACGGCTCTGAAGTTAGAGTTCTAAAAATCGGTGAGTTTTCAACCGAGCTTTGCGGCGGTACGCATGTTGAACGGGCAGGGGACATAGGCTGTTTCAAAATAATCAGTGAAACCGGTGTTGCCGCAGGCGTTCGACGTATTGAAGCAGTGACGGGCAGCGTCTGCATCGAATGGATAGCCAACCGAGATAAAGCATTAAACAGTATTGCCGGATTGTTAAAAAGCCCACCTGAAAAAGCCGCTGAAAAAGTCGAACAGCTGCTGGAAAAAACCCGGTCACTGGAAAAACAACTCGAACGTTTAAGCTCGAAACTGGCCAGCTCGGCGGGCGATGAGCTGAGTGCCCAGGCGGTTGATGTGGCAGGTGTGAAAGTATTGGCAGTTAAACTTAATGATGTTGATCCCAAATCCCTGCGCGATATGGCGGACCAACTGAAAAACAAACTGGGCAGTTGCGCGATCGTCCTGGCTGTCGTGGAAGGCGACAAAGTCAGTTTAATCGCCGGTGTATCCAAGGATGTCATGGGCCGGATAAAGGCCGGTGATCTGGTTAACTTTGTCGCCACTCAAGTGGGCGGAAAAGGCGGCGGAAAACCCGATTTGGCGCAGGCAGGCGGAAATAATCCGGCGGGATTGGCTGAGGCGTTGGCTGGGGTTCCGGCTTGGATAAAAGCGCAGTTGAATCAGTAAACGATATAATTTTCTTCGTCGTTACATCGGAATTACCTAAGAAATCCTGGGGTTTAAAACATGCCAATATCTATTCAACTGAGTTCAGAAACCGGGCAACGGCTTGATTTTTTAGTGGCGCAAACAGGTCGCGTTCAGGAGGATTAGATCATGGCTAAAATTACCCAATTATCTCAGTTAGATTTAAATAAAATTTACAGCTATGCCGATTATTTGACCTGGCAGTTTGATGAAGCCATTGAATTAATCAAAGGCAAAATCATGTTAATGTCGCCTGCGCCGAATGTGAAGCATCAGGACATTTCTTTGAACCTAACGCGTTCATTAGCTGTTTTTTTTAACCATAAAAAATGTCGCGTTTATGTTGCGCCTTTTGATGTACGTTTATATGAGCGTAAAAAATCAATCTTGGCCAGTGAAGACATACATACGGTTGTGCAGCCTGATTTGTGCGTAATTTGTAGTCCTGAAATTTTGGATCAACAAGGTTGTAATGGTGCGCCCGATTGGATTATTGAGATTTTATCCAAAGGCAATTCCAGGCGGGACATGCAGATTAAATATGAACTATATCAAGAAAGCGGCGTGATGGAATACTGGATTGTGTATCCTGAACAACAGGCAATTCATCAATTTGTGTTGGATGAACATAAGCGTTATCAGCTTAAACACATGTATGTGGAAGACGACATTGCCAATCCGCAGTTATTTCCTGAATTGGCTATTGAATTGACTGAGGTTTTTGAAACGTGGATTAACGAATAACGCACAGCATCCACTTTCCATAATAGTTTTACGGAATAAAATAGCCTTTTTATCTATTCAGGGCGAAGCGCAACAACCCTTCTCCAGTGGGAGCGGGTAGGGTGAGGGGAAATCAAAAAATGCTAAAACTTCTCCTCTCCCCAGTCCTCTCCATCAGGAGAGGGGGTAAACTATCAGCGTTTTGAGGGAGTTTCGGATTCGCTGAATAGTGACGAATCTTTTACTCTATTGGTCCGAAATTAACCGTCTACTTCTTCGCAGGAATTAACACTTAACAGGTTTAAAAATGGCACTTTATGTCTATAAATTTGGCGGCACCTCGGTTGGTTCAGTAGAACGTATCAAGGGTGTCGCCGAAAAAGTTAAAAAAGCCCATGATTCGGGCGATCAAATAGTGGTCGTAGTTTCGGCCATGAGCGGCGAAACGAATCGGTTGGTTGCTCTGGCAAAAGAAATACAGACACAACCGGCTGAGCGGGAAATGGATGTTTTGCTGTCTACCGGCGAGCAGGTGACCATTGCCTTGTTATGCATGGCCTTACATAATCTGGGTTGCGATGCCTGTTCCTATACGGGCGGGCAGGTTAAAATTCTGACCGACAGCAGCCATACCAAGGCGCGGATTCGCAAGATTGATGACAACAAGATGCGCGCCGATCTCAATGCCGGAAAAGTGGTGGTTGTCGCCGGTTTTCAGGGCGTTGATGAGCACTGCAATATTACTACGTTGGGCCGCGGCGGCTCGGATACCACCGCTGTTGCCTTAGCGGCGGTATTAAAAGCCGATGAGTGCCATATCTATACTGATGTTGACGGCGTTTACACCACAGATCCCAGAGTTGAGCCAAAAGCCCGCAGACTCGATCATATTACCTTTGAAGAAATGCTGGAAATGGCCAGCTTAGGTTCAAAAGTCCTACAAATCAGGTCGGTAGAATTTGCCGGCAAATATAACGTCGCGTTACGCGTATTATCATCATTTAAAGAAGGGTGTGGCACACTCATTACCTACGAGGAATCACAAATGGAAAGCGCTTTAATATCCGGCATCGCTTTTAATCGGGATGAGGCAAAATTAACGATCACCGGCGTACCCGATTTACCGGGTGTCGCTTTTAAAATCCTTGGACCTATCGCCGATGCCAATATCGAAGTGGATATGATAGTCCAGAATATTGCTGATGATGCCACTACTGATTTTACTTTCACCGTGCATCGTAATGATTATCAGCGTGCGAAAACCCTGCTGGATCAAACCTGTGTTGAATTGGGAGCAAGAAAAGTAACGGGCGATAATGCAATTGTAAAAGTTTCAATCGTTGGTGTAGGAATGCGTTCCCATGCAGGCATTGCCAGCACCATGTTTAAAACACTGGCGGCTGAAGGCATCAACATTCGCATGATTTCAACTTCAGAAATAAAAATCTCTGTCGTTGTTGATGAAAAATACCTGGAGCTTGCGGTAAGGGCGTTACATGATGCTTTTGAATTGGATAAGGTTGCTGAGGAAGCTTAGGTAGTTTTTTGCTACGGAAACCGGCAGGATATTCAATGTCCTGGCGGCATTTAAAACCCAAATTCAGGCTTCCATTTAAAACGTGATGATTTTACAGATAACATCCCTTTAAGGGATGTTATCTGTCTCAGCTTAAGTTGATAGCCCTGATTATTCGAGTATGATATAAAATGCAATATAATTCGTTAATGACTCTAAGGTGATAGTAACATGTCAGACATAGTAGGTAATGCAGCGGGTGAAATCTGGAAATATTTGGATAATAATGGACCGACCACTATAGCCAAGTTGATCAGGGAAACCAAAATAGATGAAAAAAATATCCAGCGTGGTATTGGTTGGCTGGCTCAAGAGGGTAAAGTTTCTATTGAGATAATAAATCGTGCAGAAACAATTGCATTAGTATAAACAATAGTCATGCCCGCTCGTGATTGAAATGATTAGGTGTTCAGCCTGATATTTTTCTGTTTAGGGATTGCCAATCAATTTATCGTTAATACGTTTGTAATAATAAGTTGCCATTTTTTTCCAGGATACGTCATTGTCGGCAAATATCAGTTTCCTCGCCAGGGTGCTTGCCGAGTCATCTGCAAAGATTGTAATGCGTCTAACCAGCAATGGATTTTTTTCACTGCCAAACCAGCCTGGACGAACGGTGCAAGCCAATTGATAATCAGTATCTTGAACCGCTGCAATTGAATCGGCATTATACCTGCCGTAAGGATAGGCGAAACTTGATATTTTGCCATGAATGATGGACTCTAATTGTTGTTTCGACTTA
>JBBQCU010000351.1:0-4438 GCA_038319065.1 Methylococcales bacterium | reverse complement strand
GTCAGTTTTTCTTCCATACCCTGGATTTCTTTTTGTTGAGCAACCAATTGCTTATCACGGGGTGAAAACTTTTGTTCCAAGCGTTTTTTAGCTTTTTCAGCTTGTGGTGCTTTTTCAAGTACTGCAGGGATATTGACAAAGCCAATTTTTAAGTCAGCATAACTGACATTTGCAACAAACAACAGGCCTAAAAATAAAGCAATTTTCTTTTTCATTGTAAAATCGATCTCTGGTTATAGTTAAATTAAAGTGGAAATAAATAGTGAATTAAATTTTGTTAAATTATAGGGGATAAGCTCGTTAAACCAAAACAACTTCTCTCAGAAATTTTGGCCAAAGTTGAATTGGAATATCTGAGTTTGCTCATTTTTTGTAACATCATAGCCAGGATTAACAGCGGGAGGGTTATAAGTATTATAAGTATAGGTGCCTTTATTCAAAGGGTATGCCGCGCTTATTGATAAGGCCCCGAATGGCGATAACCACTCCCCTGAAATGCCTGCCGAATATTTCATGTTATTTACTGAAAAGCTATCATTAAGTGCTCCGGCGTCAAAAAAGGTTCCCAATCTGACAGACTTGGTTTCTGACAGGAAAGGAACAGGAAAAAACAACTCCGCATTAGCAACAATTTTACTGGAACCGCCGATTGGGTATCCATTGGAATCTCTTGGCCCCAGTGTATTATTTCTAAAGCCACGTACCGAACCCGTCCCACCCATAAAATAATTATCGAAGAAAGGTAATCCATGAGTATTGCCATAACCACCCCCGTAACCTATTTCGCCATTCAGCTTGAAAGTAAAGTCCTTAGCCAGCGGAAAATAATGTTGATGTCTGTATCCGACTTTATAATATTCCAGATCACTGCCTGGAATCATAACTAATGCGGATAATCGTTGCTGACCGCCTTTATTGGGGAATATTGCCCGGTTAAGGGTATCATGAGACCAACTCACTCCTTGACCAAAGGTCCAAAACTTGGAGCCTTGGTCTTTAATAAATTGATTAATTTGATAGGATGAATATTGAGTGGTAGATAAGTCGGTATGTTTTACATCACTATCAAAGCGTATCTGGTCGAATTCATTCAAGGGTATTCCGAAATTGATACCGGCATTGGCAATATTGGTATTATAGTTGGCAATATTTACTGCTCCGGCATTTCGCTTTGTATAGCCAATATTATAGCCTTGACTAACGCCATCCGTAGTGAAATAGGGATTAAAAAAGCCAAACTGATAACTTGTCAGATAAGTACTATTATTAAAGGCAAGATTCACTCGCTTACCTGAACCAAAGACGTTGTCCTGAGCAATGTTGGCATTTAATACGATGCCTTGTACCTGAGAATATCCGATGCCCGCCGATAAATTACCGGAAGCCTTTTCTACCACTGTATAATTGACATCAATCTGATCGGCGGTGCCTACAACAGGAGGGGTTTCTACATTGACCGATTCAAAATAACCCAAGCGTTCAAGGCGCGTTTTGGAGCGCTCAATTTTTGAACTTGAAGCCCAACTGGCTTCCATTTGGCGCATTTCACGACGCAATACTTCATCACGGGTTTTAGCGTTACCATGCATATTAATTCGATGAACATAGACACGTTTACCCGGGTCAATAAAAAATGCCATATCAACTGTTTTTTGGGCTTCGTTGATTTCAGGCACCATATTGACATTTGCAAACGCATAGCCTTCATCGCCTAAACGATCCTGAATGGCTTTTGAGGTTTCAGTTGCATTTTTCCTGGAAAAGATCTCTCCAGGACCGGTGCTGACCAGTTTAATCAATACGTCGGGAGCTACCACCAGGTTACCCGCCAACTTTACTTTAGATAACTTGTAAACATCGCCCTCCTTGACATTAATTGTGACATAAATATCTTTTTTATCCGGCGTAATGGCCACCTGAGTGGACTCAACTGAAAAGTTAATATAACCCCGGTCCAGATAATAAGACCTCAGCGTCTCCAGGTCAGCGGATAATTTTTGCTTGGAATACTGATCATTTTTAGTGTAAAAAGATAACAAGTTGGAGGTGCTTAATTCAAACTTGCCCAGCAGGGTTTTATCATCAAAAGCATTATTACCGACAATGTTAATCTGCTTGATCTTGGTAACTCTACCCTCGGAAATTTTAATATGGATACCGACACGATTACGGGTCAAGTTAGATACATCTGTTTTAATTTTTAAGCCATATTTACCATGACTGAGGTACTGGCGTGTTAATTCCTGTTCTACTTTGTCCAGAACTTGCCGGTCGAATATTTTGCCTTCAGACAAACCAATTTTATCTAACGCTTTTGTCAAGTCCTCTTTGCTGAGATCTTTATTGCCTTCAAAAATGATTTTTGCTATGGAAGGGCGTTCCACCACATTAACAATCAATGTGGAACCTTCTCTTTCCAGTGATACATCTTTAAAAAAACCCGTTTTGAACAAGGCCTTGATGGCGGGAGAAACATTATTTAAAGAAAATTTTTCGCCAACATTAACCGGAAGATAGTTATAAACCGTACCCAGAGAGATGCGTTGAAGTCCTTTGACCTGAATATCCCTGACAACGAATTCCTCGTCACCTTTAACCCCCTGTGATACAAGCAGGCCCATCAATAACAAGCAAGAAAAAGTATTTAATTTCATGTAAGCGGCAAAAAATAAAGCATCTAAGGTCTAATTACTAAAACTCGCGGGATTATAGCACAATTAATATTGAACGAGCTTAAGCCCTGTTTATAGGAAAATTAAGCACATCATCAATGCTTGCACTGTTTGTCAATAGCATCAGTAAACGATCCAAACCTATAGCCATGCCGGAACATTCCGGTAACCCTGCTTCCATTGCTGCAATAAGGCGTTTATCCTTAACAGGAAAGGTGCGCTTTTTTTGCTGTCTGATGGACATCTCTTCATCAAATCGCCTGTCCTGCTCTATCGCATCGGTCAATTCATAATAGCCATTACCTAATTCAATGCCATTAACAAAGACTTCGACACGATCTGTGATTTGTGAATTGTATTCATTAAGGGCCGCTAATGAGGATTGACACGCAGGATAACCATAAACCATACACACAGCGTTTTCACCGAGTTGCGGCTGAACGTTATGGCTGAAAATAAAATCAAGCCATAAACCGTGATCATATCCGCAAATACTTGCCGCTTCAGGCATCTGATTGCCCCGTGCGTAAGCACAGTAATCCTGGTAGGAAAATTCTAAAGGATACAAACCTGTAAGACGTTGAAATATGTCCTGATAACTAAACCGCTGTACCGGGTTTAAAACCCGGTGACCGTTAAACAAAACTGCCATCAATTCGGCGATTTCATCCATTAATTGAGGCAACGTGAAGCCGACCCGATACCATTCCAAGAGGGTAAATTCAGGATTATGAAAACGTCCTGATTCACCATTCCTGAATGCTTTACATAGTTGATAAATGGAGCCGCTACCCGCGGCAAGCAGCCGTTTCATGGCAAACTCAGGCGATGTTTGCAAAAACATGGTGTGTTGCAATGGCGGCGAACAATAATCAGTCGTAAAAAAATCCAGCTGAGGATCTGTTCCGCTGCCATGACCAAGCAGCGGAGTTTCTACTTCAAGCACTCCTCTTGCTGAAAAAAACCGCCTAATGTCATCAAATACTTGCGCTCTTAAACGCAAAATCTCTATTGAACAGACCGGCTGCCAATCATTCGGCACTATTCTTTTACACGCGATATATATTCACCGGTACGGGTATCGACCTTAATGACTTCGCCCTGTTGCACGAATAACGGCACTCTTACCACCGCGCCGGTCTCCAAAGTGGCCGGTTTGCCGCCGCCGCCGGAAGTATCGCCTCGCACACCCGGATCAGTTTCAACAATAGCCAGCTCAACAAAATTGGCTGGTGAGACCGACAAAGGCGCGTCATTCCACAAGGTGACAGTGCAGGAATCTTGATCCTTAAGCCATTTACTCGCTTCACCGACAGCTTTTTCATCACACTGATACTGCTCATACGTATCGGGCACCATAAAATGCCTGAATTCGCCGTCGTTGTACAGATATTGCATCTCAACATCGACCACATCAGCCCCTTCAAGAGAGTCACCTGATTTAAAAGTTCTCTCTATCACCCGGCCTGTTTTAAGATTTCTGATTTTTACCCGATTGAAGGCTTGACCTTTACCCGGTTTTACAAATTCATTTTCAATAATTGCACAGGGGTCATTATCCAACATGACCTTTAACCCGGCTTTAAATTCATTGGTACTGTAACTGGCCATTTTATCCTCAAGATGACAAACAATATAAAACGTAACCATTATAATGTAGGCAACTATCGATAGAAACTTTAAATAACCACTTTCATGCCGGAACAACTTAGCGAAACCCTGCATTTTGCCAAAAGCTGGCAACAACAACTTGCAGAAGCCTTTAA
>JBBQCU010000350.1:0-4446 GCA_038319065.1 Methylococcales bacterium | reverse complement strand
ATTAACCCGAAGGGCATCAGGCAGGATAGCCTGATGTGAATCTCTGCCGACATATGACGGCTTGCCTTTACAATTACAACATAGTTTATCCGCTAAGTTGGCGCATATGGGTTGCAAACGCTTCTCACTTAGCAACAACTTCTGGAGAAACAGGCAAGAGCAAACTAAATAGTTTGAAGCTTGGCGCAAGGTGATCAACACCCCTGGGTAACCAATATAATACCTAAGACCACCAGGCAAGTGCCAACAAAACGAATAACCGAAAAGGCTTCGCCGAGTAAAAACACACCGAATAGGGCAGTGAGAATAAACCCCAAACCTACAAATGGATAAGCGATACTCACATCAATCTTTGCCAGTACTCCCAGCCAAAGCACTGCACCCAGCGCGTATAATATAAGACCCAGCCATACATAAAGATTGGAGGCAACCGCAATAACAATTTCAAGCCAGCCGCCGGTAAGTCCTTGTTGCACAGCGGGTGAAGACATGCCTTGCTTCAAGGTAACCTGTGCCACCGCGGAAATAGTGACGCTGATAAAAATCAGCGTTAAAACCGTCCAGGAAATTGTCATTTCTTTCATATCGCCACCAGGGTAACCATCATCATGTTAATAAAAACGATCCAGCTGGCCTGATCTTTCAAGCTAAAAATCAGTGGATCGTCGTGCATTTCCCCGCGTGAGGTTTTTAACCACAATCGAGACACCCAATAAGCCATCAATGGGCATAACAGCCACAATAAAACCGGATAGGTATATTTGCCAATACTTTCCGGGCTGCTGATAAATAAGGCTAACACCAGTATTGAGAGATAACCGGCTGCAACCCCCATCGCGCTAAGCATAGGGTAATCGGAAACCAGGTAATCCCGGCCTTTCATGGTATCGCGTGATAAACGCTGCATTGCCATTAATTCGGTGCAGCGTTTAACCAGTGCCAGACTGAGAAAAATAAACATGGAAAATCCCAGCAACCACGATGATACAGGTACCTCGATAGCATAAGCACCCGCTACAATGCGGATAGTGTAGAGCGAAGCCAGCAACAACACATCGATCAGCACAATCCTTTTAAAGTAAAATGAATAACTGATCGTTAATCCCAGATAGGTAAGCAATGTATAGAGGAAGTGATCGGAAAGCTGAACTGCGAGGCCAAATCCTGCGCAGAACACGACTATCATACCCAGAATACCTGGAACTAAACCGATATTACCGGCCGCAAATGGACGTTTACATTTGCGTGGATGATGTCTATCAGCGACCAGATCAAGTAAATCATTCAATAAATAAGTGGCCGAGGCGACCAGGCCAAAGGCCGTGAACGCTGCTGCGACCTCAGTGATTGCAGATAAATTAAATGCATGAGCCGTCAATATAGGCACGCCCAGTAATACATTCTTGGCCCATTGATGTATGCGAAGCGCACGTATCCAGGTTTTTGCTACCGGCGGACGATCATCAAACACCTGCTGCACGACATAACGCCGCTTCCTGGCTGCCGCAATGACGCCAATACCGGGATTGACCACAATGGCTCGCCGCGCTTTAGCCCAAATGGCAAGATCAACACGCTCATTGCCGGCATAATCAAATGGCGAACCATCGCAGCAGACCAGTATTGCTTCCAGCTTGCGCGCGCCTTTTAGATTTCGATACCCATCACTGGCTAATACTTGCTTGAAAATCCCCAGCCGTTTTGCAACCGGCTCGGCCAAACGTCGATCAGACGCGGTTGCCAGGTATAAAGGCCGTCCCTTGTTTGCTTCGTTATGTAAAAACTCAACAAATTCATCTTGTAGTGGCAAGACACTAAAGTCCAATACCGAGCGTTTCGCTATCTCTTCTTTAAAACGAGCTTTACCGAATAACAGCCAGTAAGGCATAACCAGCAGCATCCAGGGCTGTTTTTTTAATAAAAAGAAAGCACTCTCGATTAATAAATCGGTTTTGATAAGGGTTCCATCGAGATCAACAAAAAGCGGCACAAAATCGCGAGGCACACTGACTGGATCAGGCAAAGAAGGCTGTTCTTGTAAGTTGTTAATGCTCATATGATTGAATCTTGAGTTAGTCTAATTTCCGCTTCGCGGTATTTTTCCGCACAATAGGCTGCTACTTCCGGCGGTAGTGAAGGGCCCGGTGCAGTTTTATCCCAGTCCAGCGTTTCCAGATAATCGCGGATATACTGCTTATCGAAGCTGGGTGGACTGCTGCCTACCCGATACTGATCAGCAGGCCAGAATCGTGATGAATCAGGGGTTAATGCCTCATCAATCAGATATAAAACTCCGGCATCATCGACGCCGAATTCAAATTTGGTATCGGCAATAATAATTCCACGTTCTTTGGCAAAAGCTGCCGCTTCTTTGTATAGTATCAAACTGGCATCACGGACTAGCGCTGCCAGTTCCTGTCCCAACAACGTAACGGTTTGTTCAAAAGAAACGTTTTCATCATGCTGATCAACAGCGGCTTTTGTCGATGGCGTATAAATAGCTTCGGATAATTGCTGCGCTTGCAACAGACCAGCAGGTAATTTAATACCACATATTTCACCTGACTTTTGGTAATCCTTCCAGCCTGAACCAATAAGATAACCGCGCACTATTGCTTCAACGGGCAACGGCTTTAATATTTTAACCACAATAGCCCGTCCTTCAATCGGGGCTCGCTCGGCAACATCAGGTACAACCTTTTCCAATGGAATATCAGCCAAATGGTTGGGCATAATATGCTGCAATTTTTTAAACCAGAAATTGGAAATGCGGGTTAATACACGCCCTTTGCCGGGAATCGGATCCGGCAAAATCACATCAAATGCGGAAAGCCTGTCCGTTGTCACAATCAGCATGTACTTACCATCAATATCGTAAATATCACGCACTTTTCCCCGTGCACGTAGCCTTAAAGAAGACAGTGCTGATTGGTATAGAGCTTCCGGAGCGGTCATAAGTCCTCGCTAAGTTTTGAAATAGGGTTAATGATATAATTTTACCATTATTCTTTACGGAACAGGATTGATAACAATGAGCTGGTTTAGCACAGTTGTGGGCGGAGCATTCGGTTTCCTGCTTGGCGGACCTTTAGGCGCCATTTTAGGTGCGTCCGTCGGGCATCAGTTTGGTAAGGGTCTGCAAGGCATGGAAACCGCCGAAACACTTAATTCCGGAGATCAGCACCGAGTACAAATGGCATTTTTTACAGCCACCTTTTCAGTCATGGGCCACATTGCCAAGGCTGACGGCCGCGTCACAACTGAAGAAATTTCGCTGGCCAATCGCGTTATGAATGAAATGGCGCTGACGAGCGACATGCGGGCAACCGCGATCAACCTATTTCAGCAGGGCAAGCAAGCTGATTTTCCGCTGGATGATGTTTTGGCTCAATTCTACAAAGAATGTCATCAACGCATCGATTTAATACGTATGTTTCTGGAAATCCAGCTGCAGGAAGCATTTGCTGACGGTGTTTTATCTGTTAGCGAAGAAAAGCTGCTTTTACATATTTGCGGTCAACTGAGAATTTCACGCTTTGACTATGAACGTTTAAAAATCCAGCTTCAAGCTCAACAACGGTTCAAGGGCCGCGGCTCCTACACCAAAAATACACCACAACGAACCAGCCTGCAGGATGCGTACGGAGTTCTAGGCTTATCGCCTTCCGCCAGCAAGGCCGAAGTCAAAAAAGCTTATCGACGCTTAATGAACCAAAATCACCCGGATAAACTGGCCGCCAAAGGATTACCCGAAGACATGATGCGACTGGCTAAAGAAAAGACGCAAAAAATCAGTAAAGCCTACGAAACTATTCAGAAAGCGAATTAATAACTTTAAAGTTGAATTTGGTTTATTGCTGCATTCATGTTCATTTAATCGGACGAAACGAACCCTGGCGTCTAAATAATTACTAACAGGGTATTGGATGATAGAATATAAGCAATGACATATCTTCCCGATTTAGATGCACTTTGACTATAGAGCATGAAGACAATCCCGGCATCGCTAACAATACTATTTTTTTGAGGACACTATGCGGAACCTGAAGTTTTTACCCGCGATAATTGGAGCGACACTTGTTATCGCTATCATTTTATATGCCGCCTTCTATTTTATATTTCTTGATCTGTTTGTTGATCTCTGGTGGTATCAATCACTAAAGTTTGAATCTTATTTCTGGCTAAGACTACTTTATAAGTATTTTCTTTCGGGCGCCGTTACGCTGACTTTCTTTGCCATTTTCTTTTTTCATTTCTGGCTCGCGTCCCGTTATTTGGGTTTAAATCCGCCGGATGATGTCCTTAATAACTTAGATAAGCGCCGACGCTTTCAACGTTTTTCCGACGCCTTTATGAGTGGCTCAATAAAAGTTTACACACCCATATCGTTTGCGCTGGCCGTATTTGTCGCCATCCCTTTTTATAACCAGTGGGAAACATCATTAC
>JBBQCU010000349.1:0-4450 GCA_038319065.1 Methylococcales bacterium | reverse complement strand
TCACCAACAACCCCCTGCCCAACAAAATCAATGGTTCGCTTTGGACTCTTTGGTACGAGTTCGTCTGCTATCTGTTTGTACTTGGTCTGGGAATGGCCGGAATGCTCCGATGTAAACCAATTGTAATCCTACTCTGCGTATGTTTTTTTATTACTGTTGATTGGGCGGATGTGCCCGTGATGTGGAGAATAAATGATTATTTGAGTGTACTGCGCTGGCAGGAAGATTACCTCGAACTGCTTCCCTATTTTGCCTGCGGTTCCCTTATTTATCTACTGAGGGATAAGATTCCTATCTCGCCTATACTAATGGTAGGAGCATTTTTGGTATTGCTGCTAACACTTAGAACGGGTGTATTCAAGCAGGCTTTTGCCATCGCAGGAAGTTACCTCATAATTTATTTCGCTTTCTCACGTCGGTTACAGTTTGACAATTTTGCCAAAAAAGGCGATTTTTCTTATGGATTTTATATATATGCTTTCCCCGTGCAGCAGGCCGTAAGCCAAACTTTGGCACCTGATATCAACTGGATGGAAAATATTTCTATTTCCTTCCCGATTATCCTGATCTGTGCCATAGCATCTTGGCATTGGGTGGAAGGTCCCGCCTTGTCGACGAAGAAAAGACTGCATGCAATACTGATAAGCAAATAAAATTTTCCTGTTCACACTTCACGTTTTTTTGCAAGTATCCTACCCGTTAGCCATTTTTGCATACAGAACTCGCGTTCCCTGTTTATCCTCTCGTCATCCCAAGCAAGGGCCTTTGCAGCAATCCCGGCGAGGCGTTTTAATTCTGCAGTTGTCATCTTCGATAATATCAACAAGGGCAATCGGCGGCGTAGCAAATCTTCCAGATGCACCACCATTTCAACTTGGGCGCAAAAGACCAGGTCGGCAATAATAAACGGCAATGCGGGCGTTATTCGTTTAGCCAATTCAGCATCCTGTTTAATCAACTCAAAGACACCAATTACCCTGTTACCATGGCGGCGCAATAGCCAGGATGCGCTTTCATTATCGATGTCTAATGACTCGGCCTGAATTAACGCTGTCTCCGTCCACTTCTGATAATCCACAACGGGTAACCACGGAAAAGGCTTGCCGAAAGTTTTACTGGATTCATTAACACCTGAATTTCTGCATAGTGCATCAACAATACAGGCCGCATCTTCTCTGGCGGAAGTAAATTTGCCTCCGATTGAGGAAAGCAAACCGTTCTTTGACGTTATTAATTCCCAGTCACGACTGATGCTGGAAGGCGATTTTTCAGCGCTTTGTTTTAACACGCGCAAACCTGCGCAACATCCGATAATATCTTGTTGTGTCCAGTTGACTGTTTTCAGAACACGATTAGCTTCACTTAACAAGTAATTGACTTCTTCTTCTTCAATAGTCGCCTGATCAATATCGCCGTTATAATTGGTGTCAGTCGTACCTAACAGTGTGAGTCCGTACCAGGGGATAATAAAAAATACACGTCCGTCAGATTTTGCGGTGAGCAGCAAGGCTTCATCTTCCAGTATTTTGGGTAAAATTAAATGAATGCCCTTTGATAGCCTTCTGCCATGGTATTCATTTTGAAGACTGGCCGACCATTGACCCGAAGTATTAACAAGTTGGCTAGCGTAAACTGCTGCTGTTTCGGCGGTCACCTGATCCTGTATTTCCGCGCCGCATAGCTGACCATCATTTTCTAAAAATTTCGTGACTTTGCAATAATTAAGGCAAACCGCACCTATGGCCTGGGCGCCGTCGATCAATTCGAGTACAAAACGGGCATCGTCGGTCTGCGCGTCTAAATACGTGTAGCCGGCTTTTAAGCCGGTGGGTTCAAGACAGGGAAAGCGTTCTACAAAGTCAGTCAGGGTATAACGGAGATAGTGTTGATCCCTGGGAACGCTGCCCGCGAGAAAATCATAGAGGCTTAAACCGATGTTAAGCCGGAACGAGCCAAGACGGCTATCTTTATAAACCGGAACTCCAAATCGCAGCGGCCAGACCCGGTGCGGTGCTGATTTAAGCAGCATTTGGCGTTCAGCAAGGGCTTTGCGCACCAGTTTAAAATCCAGCGATTCCAGATAGCGCAAGCCCCCGTGAATTAGCTTGCTTGAGGCGGAAGATGTTGCACAGGCCCAGTCGCCCCGATCGACAATAGCCACTTTCAAACCGCGAAGCGCAGCATCGTAGGCAGTCCATGCCCCATAAATGCCCCCGCCACAAATCAGCACATCAAAATGCCGGTTTTTTATTTCTGAAAAATCCCGGTGCATAATCCGGTCTCCTTTTCTGTAAAACTTATTATGGGCCGCTAACCCTTCATTTCCAAATACCTTACAACGCATTTTCTGATAAGTGACTCTCAGTGAATTATAAGTTAAAAATTTCTACTATATACCAAACGATAATACGATAAACTGGACAAAAGTATTTACATTAATTCAACCCCACATGTTCGACACCGAAGGTACTGAAGCAAGTCCGGATTTACCACCCACACTCGAAGTTGATATGCAAGGCAACGGGCAGCAGTGTGTCAGGTTAACAGGCAGTTGGAATCTCCGTAGTCTGGCGAAAGCCGTAGATTTGCAACAGAATATCCGGCTCAATGCGGTTAATAAATCCATGCAATGGGACATGAGATTGATTGCTGTGTTAGATAGTGCGGCTGCATTGATTATCTGGCAAGCCTGGGGGGAAAAGATGCCTGCTCTGTTACAGATAAAACCGGAACATCAATTTTTATTTGATAGCTGGCAAGCTCAGTCAATGCCGGCTGCTGAACCCATGGTTTCTCGTTTCAGTTTATTTTTTAACTATTTTCATCAACTGATTTGGGGCTTTTGGGCGCAACTATTGGATCTGGTAACTTTGTTAGGTCAACTGGCTCTCGATTTGGGCTATCTTCTTGTTCATCCACGTGATATTCCCAAGGCAGAGATTTCCATCACGATTTATGATGCAGGTGTCAGGGCGTTAGGTATCACGGCACTGGTGGGTTTTTTGATTGGCATAGTACTCAGTTATCTGTCAGCATTACAATTAAAGACTTTCGGAGCGGAAGTTTATATTATTGATATACTGGGATTAAGCATTATTCGTGAATTGGGACCATTGCTGGCAGCTATTCTGGTGGCTGGCCGTTCCGGCTCGGCAATGACTGCGCAAATAGGCATTATGCGCGTTACCGAGGAACTTGATGCATTGTCCGCGATGGGCATTTCCCATTCATTGCGCTTGATTTTGCCCAAAGTAATTGCACTAACGATAGTTCTGCCACTTCTAAGCGCATGGACTAGCTCGGCGGCGCTTATCGGCGGGATGTTTTCGGCGCAAAATACGCTGGATATCAGCTATCAGCAGTTTTTCCAAAAGTTGCCTGACGTAGTGCCGTTAATGAATGTCTTTATAGGCTTGGGTAAAAGTGCGGTATTCGGTCTGTTCATTGCGCTAATTGCCTGTCATTTCGGTTTTAGAATCAAGCCGAATACTGAAAGTCTGGGTAGTGAGACGACTAATTCCGTGGTGGCATCCATTACCGTGGTGATTATGATTGATGCGATGTTTGCTATTTTGTTTATGGGCGTTGGTATGCCATGACAAAGTCCTATGCGATACGTTTTGAACATGTCTACACACGCTTCGGCGATAAAGTGGTTCACCAGGACATTAATCTTAGCCTGGAACCTGGCGAGATATTGGGCGTGGTAGGCCCCTCAGGTTGTGGAAAAACGACTTTGCTAAGAGAAATTATCGGTTTGCAAAAACCCAGTCAGGGTGAAGTGTTCGTTATGGGGCGATCCTTGAAAAATTTAACAGACGTTCACAGGCATCGTCTGCGTAGCCATTGCGGTGTACTGTTTCAGAAAGGCGCTTTATTCAGCGTATTAAATGTTTTTGACAATATCGCCTTTCCACTAAGGGAAATTGGTTTTGATGATGAAAAATTGATAAAGCGCTTAGTGTTTATGAAGCTGTCAATGGTAGGGTTATCTGACCATGACGCCTGGTTAAAACCGGCAGATTTGTCAGGCGGCATGATCAAGCGAGTAGCGCTCGCACGTACTATGATTCTGGAGCCAGGCCTGTTATTGCTCGATGAACCAACATCCGGATTGGATCCTATTTCGAGTGAGGATTTTGTCAGTCTTTTGTCCGAATTGCACAGGGCGCTTAATTTTACGGTGTTTATGGTTACTCACGATTTGGATATTCTACGGGATTTATGTTCCAAAGTAGCCGTGCTTTCGGATAATCAATTGGTTGCTTTTGGATCACTTGCTTCGGTACTAAACTGCAAGCATCCATTTATTGAAAAATTTTTTTACAATAAACGCGCTCAACGAGTATTTCAATATCAAGAGGCTACTCATGGGTAGAGATAAGCACGCACTGATCACAGGACTTTTTTTGATTGTTTTTGTAGCGGCGGTGACGGCAATTATTTACTG
>JBBQCU010000348.1:0-4458 GCA_038319065.1 Methylococcales bacterium | reverse complement strand
GGGAGCAACGGTAGCAGCAGATTCGTGTGCCGGGATGTGGCTGGTACGATTACCGCCCATCAAAGTCACTACTTTTCGAGCCTGCAATGAATTACCAGGTTCTCGCCAGAAAATGGCGTCCTCATAATTTCACAGAAGTCGTTGGACAAGAGCATGTCGTCAAATCGTTAATCAACGCCTTGCAACATAATCGGCTTCATCATGCCTATTTATTTACCGGAACGCGGGGTGTAGGCAAAACCACCATAGCCAGAATTCTAGCCAAAGCTATCAATTGCGAAAATCTCCAGGATTTTAATCCTTGCGGCGTGTGTAGCGTTTGCCGGGATCTGGATGAAGGACGATTTTTAGATTTGATCGAAGTTGATGCAGCATCTCGTACGAAAGTAGAGGATACCCGCGACTTGCTTGACAACGCGCAATACGCGCCCAATCAGGGCCGCTATAAAGTCTATTTGATCGATGAAGTCCACATGCTCTCCGGGCATAGCTTTAATGCCTTGTTAAAAACGCTGGAAGAACCCCCGCCACATGTAAAATTCCTGTTAGCCACAACAGATCCGCACAAAATTCCTGTTACTGTGCTGTCCCGTTGTTTGCAATTTAACCTGAAGCGATTGCTGCCGGCTCAAATTTTCACCCAAATGGAATTTATACTCCAACAAGAGAGCATTCAATTTGAACCCGCCGCTTTAAAATTATTATCCCGCGCAGCGGACGGCAGCATGCGCGATGGCTTAAGCCTACTGGATCAAGCCATTGTATATGGCAATGGCAAAGTGACGACAGAAGAAGTCAGGACCATGCTGGGCACTGTTGCACAGCAACCGGTTGATGACATATTAATCGCTTTAGCTCAGGGTGATGCAGTGGCTATTCTGAATAAAATCAATGAAATTGCCAACTTGACCCCGGATTTCAGTGATGTATTACAACAGATTCTACTAATCCTGCATCGTGTTGCACTGGTTCAACTAATACCTGGAGCAGTTGACCATGATTTTGATACTGACATGATTACAGTATTGTCTTCCAGTTTAACCCCGGAAGATGTCCAGCTTTTTTATCAGATAGGCCTGGTGGGACAAAAAGACCTTGATTTAGCGCCCGATCCGCGTAGTGGTTTTGAAATGGTCATGTTACGTATGCTGACATTCAGACCTGTAACTACGGAACAACCCGCGGTAAAACCGGTTCAAATTAAGGAGACTGCTGCTAAACCCCAAATAAAAGCTCCCCAACCAGATGCGGGGACAGTGCATCGCAACGAATCTCCTGTTGATACCGGCGAGCGTGATTGGCTGTCAATGATTATAGCAATGAAACTTACTGGTCCCGCCAGAGAGTTTGCCACTAATTGCGTACTGGAGAATATTGATGATAAAGTCTGCAATTTGATAGTAGACCCGGACTATATCAGAGGCGCCCGTGCAGAAGAAACGTTGCAAAAAGCATTACAAGCCTATCTGTGTACACCCATTAAGCTGGTCATAAAGGCTAAAAAAACCACAATTGATACGCCTGCCGTTCAATTAACTAAAAAACGTGAAGATAAACAGCAGGCCGCTGTTGAGGCCATTAATTCAGATCATAATATTCAGGCTTTAAAAGACTATTTTGATGCACGGGTTATACCCGGCACCATAGAGCCTGTATAACACTAGAGAGGAAAACAAAATGAAAAATGCATTAGGCAATATTATGCAGCAAGCCCAAAAAATGCAGGAAGACCTGAAGAAAGCACAGGAAGAACTCGCCCTGATGCAAGTACAAGGTCAATCAGGCGGTGGTTTAGTGACAATCGTAATGACCGGTAAACGTGAAGCCAGAAAAGTAACAATTGATGATTCGTTACTGGGTGAAGATAAAGACATGCTCGAAGATCTGGTTGCCGCGGCCATTAATGACGCCGTTAATAAAGTAGCCAAAATGAAAAAAGAAAAAATGTCTGATATAACCGCCGGAATCCCTTTGCCTCCGGGATTTCAACTGCCTTTTTAAAATGCAAATAAGAGGTTTATTAGGGCAATTGATTCAAAACCTATGCTGCTTGCCAGGCGTTGGCCCTAAAACGGCGCAACGCATGGCATTTTATATGCTTCAACGCGATCGCAATGGCGCAAAAATGCTGGCCGAAACGCTGCTGAACGCCATCGATAAAATTGGCCATTGCGAGCAGTGCCGCACACTCACTGAACACGCTCTTTGTGAAATCTGTACCGACAACTCAAGAGACGACTCACTCATTTGCATAGTTGAAAGTCCCGCTGATGTCTGGATTGTCGATCAGGCAACTGTGTTCAAAGGACGCTATTTTGTCTTGCATGGGCGATTATCGCCACTGGATGGCATAGGCCCCGATGAACTCGGCCTGGATTTACTGGAACAACGCCTGGCAACCGGCGCAATTAAAGAGTTGATTCTGGCCACCAATTCGACAGTAGAAGGCGAAGCAACTGCTTATTTCATCGGCGAAATAGCCAGAAAACATCAGGTACAGGCCAGCAGAATAGCCCATGGCGTACCGATGGGAGGTGAGCTTGAGTTTATTGATAGCGGCACACTATCACATGCATTTCAAGGACGAAAAGAGATTTGAAAAATGAATAGTTACCAGATAAAAAATATATTAAGGTAAAAAATGACTCAATGTTTGTTTTGCAAAATGGTTGCGGGTGTTATTAATCCGGACGTGGTTTATGAAGATGATACCGTTCTGGCATTCAGAGACATTAATCCTCAAGCCCCCATACATATTCTTATCATCCCCAAGGCTCATATTGCTACCTTGAATGACCTGGATGACACCTTGCTGGCGGGTAAATTACTACAAACCGCAGTAAAACTGGCTAAACAGGAAGGATTGTCTGAAGATGGGTATAGAACAGTATTTAACTGTAACAAGAAGGGTGGACAGGAAGTTTATCACTTGCACTTGCATTTACTGGGTGGCCGGCAAATGACTTGGCCGCCAGGCTAAATTAAGATATTTAATGATCAGTTCAATAGTTGCTGCTTTAAAAATTCCGGAATGCGTTGTTCCAGCCAATAATCCGGCTTAAAAGGTATTTCGCCGGCAATAAAGCCTACATGCCCTCCTCCTTGAGTAATTTCCAGATGAATAGCCGGTGATAGTTCGTCTAAGTCAGGGAGAACCTCTTCTGTCATAAATGGATCATCGATTGCCTGAATCAATAAAGTAGGTATCGTTATTGATTTAAGAAATTGCCGGGAACTGGACCGCTGGTAATAGTCTTGTACATTTTTAAAGCCATGCAATCTTGCTACCACCTTGTCATCATATTCCCAAAATGATTTAATGCCGGATAAATCGCCTAGCTGTTTAATTTTACCGGCTTCTTTTTGTTCGCCAAGCTTTTCTAAATGCCGTTGTTTTGCCCGGACATGGTGTTTTAATTCGCGGAGTAAATTTCCACGATAAATTTTGGAAAAGCCATTATCCAGTTTGGTTGCGCAGGTACTTAATACCAAGGGAACAGAAACGGCTATGGCGGCAAATAAAGATAGCTTATTGCCTTGCTCACCCAACCATTTTAAAAGCACATTACCGCCCAATGAAAAGCCGACAGCCGCAAAAGGTGTATCAGGCTCCCGCTGACGAAGCGTTTGATATAGAAAATGAATGTCTTCAGTCTCCCCTGAATGATAACACCGGGCCGAACGGTTAAATTCACCGCTGCAGCCACGAAAATTTAATGCGGCACTGCGAAAGCCCTGTGTTAATAATGCGAACTGTAAGCCTCTTATGTAACCTGATTGAGAACTACCTGTTAAGCCATGTAATAGGATAATTAAAGGTTGATTGCCCTCCCCGCACCAATCTATATCAATAAAATCATTATCAGGTGTTATCAACCTTTCACGTCGTAACCCAGGTGGTGAAGGCATTTTTCGCGTTAATGCGGGATATAAAGTTTGCAAATGGGCATTATTTAACCACCAGGCTGGTTTATATGTCGTTTTGATTAACATAAAACTTAAGGTTATCGGGACATTCAGTATTAAATCGATTAAGCAATGAATAAGGGCTACTTTATCAGTGCGCCCGCGAAAGACAGTTGCCGCCAGGCTTCATATAAGACAATAGCGACAGTATTGGATAAGTTCAAACTTCGACTTTTTGCCTGCATGGGCAAATACAAACATCTGTTGACACCCACATCCGCCAAAATATTTTCAGGCAAACCCCTGGTTTCCGGACCAAACAAAAAAGCATCCCCGGTCTGAAAGGCTACCTCACTGACTATATGCTTAGCCTTGGTAGTCAGGGCAAAAATCCGTTCAGGTTTAACACTTTCAATAAAAGCGTCCAACGAGGGATGTTCTTTGACAGCGACCCATTCATGATAATCCAAGCCCGCTCTGCGTAATTTTTTATCGTCCAATTCGAAACCCAAGGGCTTGATTAAATGCAACTGCGTCCCTGCATTTGCACAT
>JBBQCU010000347.1:0-4497 GCA_038319065.1 Methylococcales bacterium | reverse complement strand
CAGGGTCACATGCTTTGCATCGAAACCTTCCTGCCGGGCACCCTGCCGCGCGGGCCTCCGGGAGCGTACTCATGAACGCCCACCTAAAAACACTGATGAACGTTTCCGGAATAGCCAAGCGGAACGGTAGGCTTCCTTTGGTCAGAGCAGGCAACGTCTGCATTAATACCTTCATGTCGCGGCAAGTTTACCCATTAAATCACTTATTGTGGCCCTTCGACACCCGGACACCCTGTCAGAAATTAGTGCGCAGGCTTTGGCGGTATGCCTTTTCCCTCGGTCAGCAGCCCGCTTCGATGATGGGCCCTGATTCAATCTCCATAGCGGCACGGCCAGTGCGGCGGTTCAGTACAACAGGATTTTTAGTCTACCGGTCGCGGTGAGAGTCCCACGCAGTGATCCTGCTCGGTGCACCGCGACCGCCAGACTAAAAACCCTCTTCATTATGCATAGCTCTGCATAACGGCCAATTTGAGACATTTTGGCTGCTGGAAAACATTTGCTCACCGGAGGCAGATATTAGTTGCGAAGCTGATTGCGATGTTCGCAACAGAATAACCCTAGCAAGCGATAAACAAGCCAGGGTTATATTTACAAATTACTGCATTTTCTCAAATAGAGATTTTGCAGTTTGACGGGCCAACGCATCTTGATCATAACTCAACGATGGAAGTTTAATACCGTCGCGACCATCCACATACATGGGGCCACCAACGTCGTCATCGTAATGAGATCCGTTTTCATGTATGGCATAGTAGTCATCACGAGTCAGATCAGTATCTAATAATTGAGCTAAGTAAACCCAACTCCAACAACATTGCACATCATCCTGATCGAACTCTTCGATAAGTCGCCGCATTGCTTCGGTATCGCCAGCCTCCGCTGCGTTGGTCAGCCATTCGTGAACGTCATGCATTCGGCCCAAGCTTTCTGCAATCTCTGCCACTCTAAGGGGATCGTGATCCTCACCATTACTACCTTGCTCAAAAAATGATGGATCATCAAAGTGCTCAGCAAGATCAAGAAGCGCATCCTCGTTACCTAAGCGGCCAGCCTCTCTAAGATGAAATTCAAATTTCTGAGCGTTATTGATCGATTGAACATACTCGTCAGCCCATTCCTTTTCAACACGAGTCAATACGCGGCCTCCTTGTTCTTGAGTATACCAATATTCAGAGCCAGGCGTTTGATCAAAATCGGGGTCAGGCATTAGAAAAAGCGCTATGGCGTAATGAGCTTGAGAGTTTCCCTTTTCTGCCGCCAACTCAAGTCCTGCTAGCAATTCCGGCGATAAATTATCCTGATAATAGTCGTCATCTGCATCAGATTGAGTAAAGAAAATATTGTCTTCAATTTCATCGTCGTAATCATCAGCATCCCATTCTGGATACCCATTTTGATAAGAAAACTCTCCTCGTAACTTTGATATTAATTCCGGAATATTGACGATGCTAAGTCGTTGCATTGCAATCAATGGTGGTAATTCAGCAAACACGAAATCAACTGTTGCGGAGGTGTATCCCAATTCTGCACAACGCCGGCGTAAATCTAAATTGTGCTGCGAGCTTTGTTTTGACGCTTGTTTTCCCTGGAATACAATAGATTCAGCACAAAGGGCTGCAAATGAGTTGTAGCCAAATGAGGCCGCTAAAAGTTCGTAAATGTGGGCCCGTTTGAATTTTTCACCCGATTGGGCTTCGAGGTGTTGCTGCGCCGAATAGGCAAATTCTTTGATAGTCATGATTAGTTCCCCAACGCCAAGTCGTTATTCGGGTCAGGCGCACACGTTTAATTCCCCGACGACGAGGCTATTAAAGAAATAACAATTCAATGACTAAAGTGACAAGGCCTTGTTTTACTCGTGTGCAAGTATGGTGGGCAACCTAGACCCATTCTAACTGTGTCATTTTAGCTGGTCAAATTTGCTGCTCTTTGGACACGTTATCAACATGAGATGTTCGCAGTTTGAAATAGAGCAGACATAGCTGACTGGATTAGATGACCGGCAGCAACGGGTCGAGTCCAGCCTGTCAATGTCAGATCGAATTGAGGCTGATTTTTAAAGTCGCCAGAACAAGTCCAGAGTTTTACATATCATATCCGTGTCTTGCGCCTCATTAGGTGGGGCCTAAGGCTTGGTCGAACTTGTTCTGGACCTCGACTACATTCTTGAACTTGAATGGATTTGCGGCAAAATGGACACACATTACGAATCATTCCGGGTGATCAAAATCATCACATGGCGGTATGGTATCCTGGTTTCAAATTAGATACAGTAAACTACATTTTTCGCTGCTGTGATTTAAACTTCAGAGTCGTTCTTGGTGTATCCCACTGTATGGAACAACAAAACTTGTTGATCATAGGCGTCGGCAGCCTGAACTCATCACGTCTTATCAGCTCATACAAGGTCATCTGAAAACCTGGCTGGCCGGTCACATGCAAGCAGATGAGAGGGGCCGCTGCCGCATATTTCTTTTATTCCAATGGCAAGAATCAATCCCGAAAAACTGCTAATGACAAAATGGACAGCGGTGGAAACGAAAAGAACTGCACTTTATTATAACCAAATTGATACGTGCAACAGATGAAACCATTGTCGCCTGTGAGCTTGAAGCTGTGATCAATAAAAACAACTATGAAATGGACTGGCGTGAACTTAAAGACACAAAATGTCTGGAAAACGGGATGGGAATAAAACGGCTCATCGCTAAACTCTTAATATTGATAATCCTTGGGGTAACGAGAACGGTGCTGGCAAATGATTTTATAATTGATGATCGAGGAAGTGACAATCTGAAATCCAACCTTGGCATTGAATGGCGCTTGGTCACCGACCAAGTAATGGGCGGGATCTCCAGTGGCAAGCTCACCCTGGATACATACAGAGGAAGTGACTGCCTACGTATGCAAGGGAACGTCTCAACTGAGAACAACGGTGGTTTTGTGCAAATAGCTTTGTCATTGTCTGATAAAGACGACTTCGATGAATCAGCGTTTGCCGGCATTGAAATGGAAGTAGCTGGCAACAATGAAGACTACAACATACATTTTCGCACTTCTGACCTTTGGTTCCCATGGCAATCCTATCGTGCCAGCTTCAAAGCCACCAGCGACTGGCAAACCATCCGCATTCCTTTTTCCGATTTGGATGCCTACAAAACATCACAGAAATTCCGCCAGAATAAACTGAAACGTATCGGACTGGTTGCTATCGGGCGAGACTTTCTGGCCGATCTATGTCTCGCCTCTATACGTTTTTTATAGTGAGGATAATTAGGTGCCTGATACCTTTTACCGAATCTTATTCGTAAGTTTACTGGTCATGGCTTCCTGCGCACAGGAAGTACCGCAAACACTCGAAACCATCGCTGATGCGAGAATTCACAAAGCTAAATTCATTGATATTGGTGAGCCGGGTGATTCTGTGGGCGATATCCTGACATTCGATCAACCCTTACTAAACGAAAAGGCTGAGCAGATCGGCAACAATAGCGGCACGTGCATACGCACACGCATTGGTCACAGCTTTCAATGCCAATGGACCTTGACCCTGAAAAACGGCAGCGTCCAACTGGCGGGGCGGGAATTTGATGAAGGGGCGTCAGAAATAGCTATTGTTGGTGGCACAGGCCAATACGCGGGCATCACCGGGCAAATGGAATCCGTCAATAATGGAGATGGTACTTTTAAACAAACTTTGCACTATTGGATTAGATAGTATTCGAGGATTATTAGCCACATAATGCCCTGATCACAATTTAATCCTTCCGTCTTCTTTGAAAAAGCCAGAAATGATTTGCAAGAAGGTTAATAAAATCTAAGGCTGGTAAACGGCCAAAACCCGCCGGTCTGGGTAACTATCCAATTTCAATAGTTAAGGCATTCTGTGCCCCAGTTGACTGTCCGGTATTCGGCGAGCAAATGTTCATTTCACTGCGTCAGTACGGCCGTTTGGAGCAATTCGAATTATTTTTTATAGCGGACGTTCACAACTGCTGCGGAATATAATTGGATTATATACGTAGATATTTATACAATGCCATGATTATAAAGGGTTTAAAAAATTCCGAGGGTTTGGGCTTAGAACCCCAACTAATACTTATGACCAAACGAATGTTTCTCAGGTATTCAGGTATGCCTTAACTTATGTGCAGTAATTTCCAATCAATAACACCAAAACACAATGACTGGGTAAAAACACATTTTCAGTGTGAGCTACCTTTGATTGAATGGCGCCAAGAAATTTACCCCAGCTATTTATCCCCTATTATCTGGCTAGAGGGCGACCAGCCACGCTGTGAACTTGCTCATTTTGGTTTAGTGCCTGCTTGGGCAGCTAACAGGCCAAAGTTTGGTCTAAAGACGTATAACGCTAGGGCAGAGACAATTTCAGAAAAGCCGAGCTACCGCAGTGCCTGGAAAAATCGCCAATTTGGTTTGGCTATCATGCAGAGTTTTTATGAACCCAATTACGCATCTGGCAAAGCGGTACGA
>JBBQCU010000346.1:0-4500 GCA_038319065.1 Methylococcales bacterium | reverse complement strand
TCAATGCCGATTCGGTTTTTTCGAGTGAGACTAATCTAGTTTGCGCTAAATCCACTGCTTCCTTAGAACAATCCATGCCAATTGAACGTCTACCTAAAATTTTTGCAGCCACCAGCGTTGTGCCGCTGCCACAAAAGGGATCAAGCACCAAATCACCAGGTTCAGTAGAAATTTCTAAAACTCTTTCAAGAAGTAGTATTGGCTTTTGAGTAGGATACCCTGTTCTTTCTTTGGCTTTAGGGTTGAGAAAAGGAATTTCCCAAACGTCACTAAGAGGAACACCTTTCTTTATGCCACCATAAACACTCTCGCCATTCTCATTGGTGGCATAAGAAGAAACTCCGAATTCATCTCTGGCGCGAAGCTGTAGAATTTGATCAACATTGGTTGTTTCGGAATAGGGACAATAAATACGGTTGAACTTAAATTGTTCCGTCTTGGAGTAGAAGAAAATAGTTTGGTGCGCTGGCATCAATCCTTTTGCAGAATTCGACCAACGACGGTAAGTCCAGATGATTTCTGATCTGAATTGATCTTCCCCAAATGTTTCATTTAACAAAACGCGTAATAAAAAATTACTACTTTTGTCGCAATGGACAAATATTGAGCCAGTATCCTTTAATAACCGATGAATCTGCTTTAATCTATCCTCCATGAATTCAGCATACTCACTGAGTCCATTCCAAACATCACTAAAACTGAATTTCTGTGTTCTGTCTCGATTCACAGCTGAGTGATGACGATTGGTAAAAAATGGCGGGTCAAGATATATCATATCAATCGTAGAGTTCTGCATTTGTTCCATTGCATGAAGGGAATCACTAAAAATAACTTCACTGGATACTTGGCTCATTGTGCTAACTCATTTCGTTCAACAGCGATTTCCTCAAGAATACCTATGAGATCGATGGATGTCTTTTGAATCACATAGTCCCACGCATCTTCTCCACAATAATATTCTCCACCAACGCCCTGATAAAGCGTTTTTAAGGTTTCTTGAATACGGATAGCCTGAGTCCGGTTAGGATAGTAAAACATCACACGGATAGGGGTGTAACCTGCATCGGAAATAACTTTAATGCGTGTATGTTCCTTAGAAATGTGATCCCCATCAGTCGTTGCATCTTTCCATTTAATTTCAAGCGCATCTTTTCCAACTAAACAATCAATTTCAAATGTTTTTGGACGTAGCCCATGGGTATTAGGGATTCGTAAGGAATCTGAATCAGGAAAAGCATCTTTGAAACAAAGTTTTGTAGCTTGTTCAAGAAATGAGCCCGCATATTTGTATAGGAATCGGCCTTTGTTCTGATATACATCAATCAGGTGTCCCTCTACCTCTTGGACACCAAGAACGCGGTAAATCAAATAATGTGAAACATCGTCCTGTTGCATTTCGACAACTCTATCATCCATCACTTTTTTCAGGCGTTCAGCATATTGATCTGCAAGCAACTTTATTTTTTTTTTCGTCGTCATAATTTCCCATTGAAACCCGCGAGGAAAATTCCCCATTTGTACTTTACGGTTAAGCGTCTTTGCCGCTTACAACCCACTCTTCAAACTAGCTTCAATAAACTGATCCAGATCGCCATCCAGAACTGCCTGGGTATTCCCCGTTTCCACGCCAGTGCGCAAATCCTTAATACGTGACTGATCCAGCACATAAGACCGGATCTGGCTACCCCAGCCAATATCAGACTTGGTATCTTCCAAGGCCTGAGCGGTTTCGCTACGTTTGCGCATTTCCAGTTCATACAATTTGGCTTTTAATTGCTTCATCGCAGTATCGCGGTTTTTATGCTGTGAACGGTCACTTTGGCATTGCACAACAATGCCGGTCGGGTTATGCGTCATACGCACGGCGGATTCGGTTTTGTTGATGTGCTGACCACCCGCTCCGCTGGCGCGATAAACATCCACGCGCACATCGGCGGGGTTGATGTCTATATCAATATCGTCATCGATTTCCGGCGATACAAAAACCGAGGCAAAGGAGGTATGGCGGCGGTTGCCGGAATCGAATGGCGATTTTCTAACCAGGCGGTGAACACCGGTTTCTGTGCGTAACCAACCAAAGGCATATTCACCTTCGAATTTGATTGTGGCACTTTTGATGCCGGCCACATCACCTTGCGATTCTTCTATCAGTTCGGTTTTAAAGCCTTTGCGCTCGCCCCAGCGTAAAAACATCCGTTCGATCATGGATGCCCAATCCTGGGCTTCGGTGCCGCCTGAACCGGACTGCACATCCAGAAAAGCATTATTGGCATCCATTTCACCGGAGAACATCCGCCGGAATTCAAGGTCTGCCACTCTTTTTTCAAAATGCGCCAAATCATCAACAACGGTATCAACGGTTTCTTCATCATTTTCGTCAATCGCCATGAGCAGCAATTCTTCGGCATCTGTTAATCCGCGTTCCAGCTCATTAATGGTATTAACAATGACTTCCAGCTGTCCGCGCTCTTTACCAAGGGCTTGCGCCTGTTCGGGATTATCACAAATCTTGGGGTTTTCCAGTTCACGCAATACTTCGACTAGGCGCTCACTCTTGACATCAAAGTCAAAGATACCTCCTAAGGGCATCGCCACGGCTTCTCAGGTCAGCTATTTTATTTTTAATCGGATTTATTTCTTGCATGGAGGGATATTTTTAACCTATTACATTCGATACCAAGCTTTATAGACTAAGCGCTGGCTGATGAAAACTTTAAAAAAGATTTTGATTATAAACTATAAGCCGGTTGCGTTCATGCAGAACTTGGTGATCGAAAACATTTATAAGATAAAATATGAGACTGAACACGATCCATAAGCGAATTAATTTGTTTCAACAATACTAACATCTGTCGCTTGTTTGTCTAAATTTTATAACAGGGTCATTAACACAGGGGCATACGATGAAGATAGTGGCTTTGTACAGCATCAAAGGTGGTGTTGGTAAAACCTCAAGCGCAGTTAATTTGGCGTTTATTTCTGCTTACCAAGGTTACCGCACCTTGGTCTGGGATTTGGATCCACAAGGGGCCAGCAGCTATTACTTTCGCATTAAGCCCAAGGTGAAAGGCGGCAGTAAAGATTTAATCGCCGGAAAAAGGGAACTGGACGGATTGATTAAAGGGACTGATTTTGAGAACCTGGACTTGTTACCGTCAGACTTCTCATTCAGAAATCTGGATCTGGTTTTGGATGCCAAAAAAAAACCGACTCAACAGCTTAAAAAACTGCTTAAACCCTTAGCGGAAGAGTACGACTTTGTTTTTCTGGATTGTCCGCCGAATATTTCATTATTATCTGAAGCCGTTTTTGAAACCTCTGATATTTTGTTGTCTCCAATTATTCCAACTACGTTGTCTTTAAGAACGCTTAAACAATTGGAAAAATTTATCGAAGATAATAAGTTACATAATCTGGAGCTTATTCCGTTTTTTTCGATGGTTGACCGGCGCAAAAAAATGCATCTGGATATGATGGAAAATCTGGTCAAGAGTCATCCTGGTATTTTAAATGCTGCCATTCCTTATGCCAGTGATATAGAACGCATGGGACTGGAACGAATGCCCTTGGGCGGATTTATTCATAAAAGCCGGTCTATAGATGCTTACAATGAGTTGTGGCAGGAACTGATGATGCGCATTGATGCATGAACTGTCGGCCTCAAGATGGCTGTATTGACACATTTTGTGATTCAGTGCAGGGAAAGGCGTGACGGCGAGGATCAGTAGTAATTAGCTTGTATCACTATGTGGGAGGTGAATACTTATGATTTCAATTATTCAACGTGTAACTACTGCAAAAGTCACCGTCAACAATCAAGACATAGGCAAGATTGATACGGGCATCATGGCACTGGTTGCTGTAGAAAAAGAAGATACCCAAAAAGACGTCGAACGTTTGCTGGAACGCATTCTTAATTATCGAATTTTTGCCGATAGCAATGAACGCATGAATTTAAGTTTGAGAGATATTAATGGCGGTTTGTTACTGGTTCCGCAATTCACACTAGCCGCGGATACTCAAAAAGGCAATCGCCCCAGTTTTACTTCAGCTGCACCACCTGAAAAAGGTAGGCAATTGTTTGAGTATCTGCAACATCTCGCAAAATCAACCTATTCCGATGTTCAATTCGGTCAGTTTGGCGCGGATATGCAAGTTTCACTGATCAATAACGGCCCGGTGACTTTTACTCTCAGGACATCAACTACTTAGGGCAAAGAGCCTGCCCACCCTAATTGATCGAACAGCTCAAGATGAGCTTTTTGCCAGCTTGTCACAAAACTTTCATTTGCTTTTGTTATCATCGTAATAATGTATACCTTTCGTGGATAACTCTTTTCCTGTAGGGCGAGTTTTGTTCTTAGTAACTGTCCATAAATAACTTGTACAACTTTTAGTTATGAGAGATCATCTCTCCTCATGAGCGATGATGATGTTGTAGAGAAAATTCGAAAAAAATATGAACGTTTATCCGGGGCTTTGGATGAGCGTAGTCGCCGC
>JBBQCU010000345.1:0-4514 GCA_038319065.1 Methylococcales bacterium | reverse complement strand
CTGTTTCGGATGATGATGTCATGGCTTGGTAACCTCATTATTTGTTGCTAAACGATCCCCTCTGATTAAGGGGTTGAGGTTACATTTTAATAGATTAATCGGTGGTGGGGCTTTTCTCCGCGATAGCGGCTTCGTCCAACTGTCGCAATAAGCAGACTACGGACTCTTGATTGTCCTTCGAAGCTAAACAAACTAACTTAACAGTGTTGATGGTTCTTTGCATTTTGCTAAAACCTTATGGATTATGATTTATTAGTTATATTCTAACGCTTTGCTTATGTCAATCTTAAGTGCCGGAAACCCTATGAAATCCGACTCTATAAGTCAAATATTTGATCTTGGTCCGGGTTGTTTAAAAAATAGAGATAAAAAATTAATCCGCCCGTTTCACATTAAGTGAAATGATGTCTGAAACAGAAGCTTTCAGTGCCCCAGCAGAGACTTGACTTTTAGAGCTGCCTGCTCACAATTATTAGCTGATTTCTCAACGCGCCGACGCAAAAAAAGCCCAATGTTTAAATCTTCACTTTCACGAGAAGCATATTCATTAAGGGGGGCACAGGCTTCTCGCATATGCTGCTCGGCCTCTAACAAAGCATCATCAGTTTCCGGCAATGCCATAATCTCGCTGGTCAGGCTATTTTGCAATCGAAATACGCCTTCCACGTAACGCGTAAACTCTTCTTTAGTCAGGCCATTTGCGCCATAGCCTCCAAAAAAAGATGTGGCGCATCCGGACAACATCAGCGCAATAGACATTAACATTAAGCCAGGAAAATTAACCCGACTTTTAATCCATTTTGTCATTTTACTCCTGCATAAAGCTTGTTAGCCAAATGATTAATATACTATACATCGAGCTTATCCGAGTACGAAAAAAACAATATTCAGTTAAAGATGCATCAATTTACAGCAATAAAATAGCTTTAATATTTCCCCTGTTTTTTGTATTATCAAAACAACCTTAGGTGTATACTCCAACGGCTTTATATCTATTAAAATTCAGTAAACGCGGGGTAAAACTGATGACTGAAAAGACAGCAAGCAAGTACCTGATCAACCTTGAAAAACACTTCGCTAATGATAACCCGGTGTTGCTGAAATCAGCAAAAGTCTTTCATGAACTTGATCAAATTGAATACGATCTTGGACTCATCGAAATGGATGAAACGACCGCCTGTAAAAACTCATGGTGGCCAATAATCAGTTTGATCGGTGGTAATTCAACGGCCAAATCCAGATTTATTAACAGCTATCTGGGGGCGCAGCAGCTATTCTCCGGTATTCAGGCATCCAGTCATAAATTTACTGTTCTATTGCATAATAGCCAAACCAACTCGGCGACTTTACCCGGCACAGCTTTGGACGTTGATCCTCGCTATCCCTTTTATCAAATGAGCAGAAAAATTGAGCAATTGCAAAAAGGGGAAGGTAATCGTATCAATTCTTACCTGGAATTAAAAACCATCAACAGCGACCGTCTAAAAGGCAAACTATTTATCGATTCGCCCAATATGAGTGCTGTATCAACAAGTCCGATCAATTCGCTATTTACAAAACACATTATCGAAAACTCTGATCTGGTTTTAGTTTTCACCGATGTATTTGAACCGGCAACGCCAATGCTGGAAGAATTAATACAGCATATTATCATTCACCAGGACTCCAATAAATTTGTTTACCTGGTTGACGAACCTTTAGCAACGCTTAATCCTGCCAAAACCAATGAAATTATTACTTCCTGGCAAAGAAAATTAGCCTCAATGGGTGTGAATACCGGCCAATTTATTATTGTACCGAATCAGCAAAACAGCATTAATCCTCTAAGCAAAGCCGATTTTTCAGAAATAGACCAGCGTATGGCTAATGTTGCCTATGATCGATCCTATCGTGTTCTGGCCTCACTTGAAAAAAGCATACGCGAGCTGGAAAACGTAGTAATACAGGAAGTAAAAAAAGGCATTGCTCTATGGAAAGAACGCTCCAACATTTCCAGCCTGTTTATACTTTGCATTATTGCTGTTCTGGCAATTTTTGCTGAAATAAATTTTGGAATTTTAGAACTTTTAATAGACCCTATCATTGGGCCGATATTAATTGCCATTCTCGTTGCGATTATGATGCCCATACATCTACTTATCAGCAAGCTTCAGGCAAAATTAATCATCAATAAACTGAATGAAAGGCAGAAAGAATTAAATTTAATGGAGAATCTGGCCAACCTTTTTGAAAAGAATCTAACCTTTGCTCGCATTTTGTTACCAATTTCCGAACCGGCCGGCTGGAATAAAAAAATGAAAGCCCGATTAACGCAGTTAACGGAGAAAACCAAAGAATTGGTGCAATCATTAAATGATAGCTTTGGCACGTATAATGAACAAATACAAACCGACACTAAAGAACACACCCACACTTCCTATCTTGATTTGTCGAAACTTTAGAGAATATTTACAGGATATAAAGAACTTATAGTCGATACAAATTCGCATGACTTGGCTTAATTTACCATGTTAACTATTGAGATTCTAAGACAATACTTGCCTTTGTGCTGGTTTAAACACAACCCGCTTGAGTTAACAAGATCAATGAGTTTTTTTAAACAAAATTTATTGTTCTATTTTATTGTTGAGTATTTTATGCAAGCGAACATGACTGACGATCCTTTCGAATCATTTATCGAAGTCAGTATAGAAACACTGTTAACGCTTATGTTTATAGGCTTTATACTGCATTTAAACAAGACCTTATACGCCTTTATACAAGTAACAACCGCCATTTTAGTTTGCGCAAATATAGTCTCTCTTTTCGTCATTCCGGTTTTAATCTGGCTAACCGTCAGTGAAGATATTTTAAGCTATTATAGTTTGGGCCTTTTGTTCATATGGGAGTTTACGGTGGTAGCCTACATTTTCAGAAAAATCATGGCTATCAATATTGCTGCCAGTTTAGTGTTATCGGTAATTTATTTTACGGTAACTTATTTGGGCGCATTTGCCATAGGCCAGGTGTTGCTATAAGCCTGCGACTTATTTCCGCAGGCTTGGAAGCGGACACCGGACAATAGACTTATGAAAAGGGCGCACGCCCGAAAAAAGGCAAAACAAAACGAAGGTTTTGCCTATCTCAAACTGCGCGATTACCATCAAAAGGCGATTCAGGCGGTGGAAGCCGCATTGGCAGACAAGCAAGCCAACTGCCTGCTGGCGATGGCTACCGGCGCCAGAAAAACCCGTACCTTGCTTAACGACATGGCGGCCGAGGCAGAAACCCGCATTCAGGCGGCTACCTACCGTGAAGCGGTGACCGATGACTGGCTGATCGGCCATGAACCACCAATCTATTCCAATATTACATTGGCCAACATTGTTTCCAATCAGGGTGATCCGGCCCCCGGCGGCGGGAACTTCCTCACAGTGTTTGCAGGCTATTTCAATTTTTCGGCGGGGCCAAACTCTTGGCGTTAATGAAATTGACCCTGCATCGAAGTCCCGCTGAAATTTTATGATCAGGATTGGGCAACTTCAATCTGATACCAAAGGTACCGCTCGAGGCATGAATGACGGGATCGACGACAACGACTTTCGCATGAAAAACTTCATTCACCGGCGGTTCGGCTTTAACTTCAGCTTGCATTCCCACCTGGATGCTGCCCAACAATTGTATGGGAGCAATCACTTCGACGTTGAGGGGATCAATTTGCGCTATTTTTAAAACCGGATGCTCCTCCACATACTCACCGGGTGATTTCATGCGTTCGACCACAACGCCATCAATTGTACTTTTTAGAGAGCGCTGATCAAGCACTGCCTGGGCATGTTCCAGTTCCAATTGAGACAAGTGCCTTAATTCAATCGCTTTTTTATATTCAAATTCAGCTATCACACTCAAGGTTTTTGCATCATCATATTCGTGAAGCGATGCAAGCTTTTTGTTATATAAGGTTTCTAACTGTTCAGCCGAGCGTTTTTTCAACTCAAACTCGGCTTTGCGGGCATGAATATCGCCTTCCATATCGGCTCGCGCCTTCGTTAATCGAACATTGGCTTCTTCAATGCCTGATTTCAATTTGGCGACCACCTGTCCTTTTTTGACGGTATCGCCACGTTCAACATTCACCATATCGAGAATACCTTGCACGGGACTGCTGATCTCGACCACGTCATGAGGCTCAATAACACAATCCAGTGCATCGCCCTCCCCTGCCCAGACAAATGACATAGTGATACTCAGGATACCAGGAATCATAAATTTAATAATTGTATTTTTCACAACGGTATCCTTACTCCGATTTACCTGAAAACGCTAAAAGATTTTGCAAGTTGGCATCCATTTTAAGTAATCCGGCACGAATAGCTTCATGATGCCGTTCAGCGCGTGTTTGTGCTCTTTGAAAAAGAGCGCCGGCTATTTTTTGAAATCCGGGTGTACCGCTGTTCACCATTTTCTTCGACACGGCAGTTAACCAGGAAGAGCCGTATTTTTTCAGGATTTCATCTTCCATGGACAACAACATT
>JBBQCU010000344.1:0-4516 GCA_038319065.1 Methylococcales bacterium | reverse complement strand
AGGGAGTTGCGGATAGTGAGGTAACAAAGTGGAATAATCTTATTCCGTGGCAATAACCGAAGCACCTTGAAGTAGGTTAAGGTCATCTATCTGTCCTGATATGGAAACTGCTGACTGGAGAGCCGTGTGCGGGAGAACCGCATGCACGGTTCGGAGGGAGGGGAGGTTAGTAGCCTTCCCGACCCCTATCCCGGCTTGGGAACGAGTCTCAATATGTTGCATTAATATCATCCCCGTGATATTTGCTACTTGCTTGCCCAAGAAACGGTTCGGATCATCATGGCTCACTTTTCTCACAAAATCTGAACTGATAAGTTATGTGTTGAATATGGTTGATATATGTTCATTTACTAAGCTTTTATATCTGGAAAACACATCAAAAGCCACTTTATGCTGACTTTCTAAAAGAGGAATCAATTTGTTTACTTCCAAGGGTGGTACGAAACCAAAACCATAACTAACTTTTCCATTTTCTACATTTCTCGCGACCATTTGGCTTTGACCAAATTCAATTCTCGGTGGATAACGATGATGGTATTTATTTCGGAAATTGTAGACTTTATCTGAAAAATCATTATTCGATAGATAATTTAATGCTTTGCGAAGTTCCGAATATTCGACCCAGTTTGCTGACACCTTCTCCATTACCTTAAAATCAATTGAGTTATCTTTTGCTAGACAATCTTTCCAATCCTTAACTTTTACTTTATTTGCCTGATGACACAGGTGTGTTACAGAGAATATTATTCGACCTCTTATGGCATAAGGTAAATTGAGACTTATAGTAGCCAAAGGCTCAACAAATTCACTAACAATGTATAGATTTTCATCCTCATCGTGATTGGCGAGAACTTTATCCCAAATACTCAATTGTCTTGTTTTGATTGCAAGGTCATTGATGGTATTTGCCAGTTCGCGAGCATGTTCTTGTAAATATTGGGAATACATCATCCATTCGATTGGTATACTTTCTGGTAGTTGAATCCAATCGTAACTAATTAAATCCATTGGGTATTGGTTTTTTTCAAGGGTTTCCCAGTACTCTTTGTAAACTTTTATAAATTCATTTTTTTCCATAGCTTGGGAATAAAACGTTTGAATTAATAACTAAGTTGCATCAAGGCTACTTTCTAGCTTAACTTGCCCCCGGCTGATACGCGCTTGGACAATTTCTACGTCGGGGTTTATTGCTCGCACACACGAAAGTAAAAGTGCCGCCTTGTCTGGCTTCATATTCCAGCCAATAATCAGGCGAGCAATGCATGCATGAGGAATCTCTTGAAAATGTAAGGTGCTGGTGCTGGAAATGTGTTGTTGACATTCGGCAAGAGGCAGTACGATACGCACCTCTTGCTCATAGCTCCAGTCTTGAAATTTGGTGAAGAAAAGAGACTCATGAGATTTTGGATCGAATGTTACACCTTGTTTTTCCTGTTCATAGCGTACAGGTACGGGTTCGCTCAGCACTCCCGTATCGTCGCCCGTGAATACTGTCTCCAAGTCTCGGAATTCGACAGCTAACCCCTTTGCGTTGTTAGCGTAGTGAGCCCACATCGGAAGAGCATCGTAGCGTTGAGAAAGGCAAAACAGTCCGACTTTTGACGACATTTCTTGTGCGGTCTCGCTAAGTCGTTGCTCCAGAATGTCAATCGAGTCGTAAAAGGATGAGCGTACGACGGCGTTTGCTGCTTCCTGGGTTCGTGGCACTTTAATGGCTTGTAATTGAGGGGCCAAACGTTGCAGCAGGTTTCCCTGCTGTCTTAGACGTGTTATGTCCTGTTCGCTATATCCGTATTTCCGTAGGCGACTGAGTGATGCTTTGACTTCATCAATGTTCATCCGTGGCACTAGTTCGGACGGATCATTTAGTTCTGATATTGGTGTGAATTTCACAATACCTTTCAATAGGAATTGAATAACATCAGGGTCGGCAATGAATTTGTAGAGGGCTAGCATGATCAATTTATGAAATTCGTGGGTGAAAGTTAGTCTTGCTGGTCGACGCGTTTTTTGCCTAACGCAATATTTGACATCATTGGTCTTTTAAAATTTGCGAACTGTTGTGTAATTATATTTGATCAAAATAACACATTGTTTAATGTTGATTGCAGTGTAAATGAACGCTACAAAGCTGGCAAACAAATACGCCACAACCGCAACCAGTAGAACCGTTCACTATGCCTTTTTTCTTCAAAAACAAGACAACCCCCTCCCCCAGGCAATAGAATAGCCTAACAGTTACTTTACTCACTCTTCTTCCGTGCTAAATATCATCTGGATTGGTTTTTTCCTAGCCGCATTTTTTACTGCACTGTTCAAATTGATTTTCCTGGGCGACCAGCAGATTTTTGCGCAAATTATGGAAGACATGTTCAGCTTGTCGAAATCCGCCTTTGAAATTTCGCTGGGTTTGACCGGCGTATTGGCCTTATGGCTGGGGATTATGAAACTTGGTGAAAGGAGTGGAGTTATCAAGCAGGATAGGATCAGGCAAGGGACGTAACTCCAACCCGACCTGCAAAGTACAACGTCGATGTGGTCTGTAAGGTAAGATATGCAGTCAATCAATCCGCAGAAACAGCGATCTTTAATCCTGTTGCTTTTAAGATTGTTGATAAGGTTTTTATCGTTGGATTACCACGTGTAGATAGTGTCCGATAAAGGGTTTCTCTGGAGAGTTTCGTTTTATCAGCAATTAACGCCATTCCACCACGGGCATCAACGACTTTTCTTAACGCCGTAAGATGCGTTTTAGGATCATCGTCTTCGTTTGCAGCATTGAGGAATTCAGCAGCAAACTCAGCATCTTTGAGTTGATCAAACAACCAGTCATCGTGTTTTTCGCTTGTGTTCATTATTTGTTCCTTGTTTGCCAGTCATTCCAGCGAGAAATGGTATTCTTTATATCTGTCGTTTGAGTGCTTTTATCGCCGCCGTCACAAAGCAAGATAACTCGTTTGCCTTGAATAGCGTAGTACACTCTGTAGCCGGGACCCGAATCAATTCTCAGCTCCCAAACACCTTCACCGACAGGTTTACAGTCACCAAAGTTTCCATTCTCCAAGCGGAGTAAACGAGCAGCGATTTTGGACAATGCCTGTTTGTCCTTGAAGCTGTTTAACCACTTGGTAAATAGATTCTGTCCCTCGGGATCTATGTAGTGCTTAAGTTTATACATGATTTATCGTAGCTTACAAGCTACCAACTTGCAATTTATAGTGTTGCAATCATTAAAATGAACCACATGACCTAACTATCTTTTGCCAATAGCTGACTACGTCGTGTTTTTAGTAGGCGTTGCTTATCATTAACCGACGAAAAGGGACGAATTAGCGGACCTACCTGATTTACCAAGCCATTTTCCGGCTATCAACTTAAAGCGGGACAGTTTAAAGTTAAGCCGTTCGTGGTGAGCCTGTCGAACCATGAACGACCCTTCGACAAGCTCAGGGTGAACGGTTAAGCCTTGCTGCTTGTCCCGTCTTAAGTTGGTAGCCCATTTTCCCTCAAAAACATGACAACTAAAGCTTCCAGGCCATAGAATAGCTCAACAGTTACTTAACTCACTCTTCAATCGTGCTAAATATCATCTGGATTGGCTTTTTCCTCACCGCTTTTTTTACTGCGCTGTTTAAACTGATTTTCCTGGGCGACCAGCAGGTTTTTGCGCAAATCATGGAGGCGATGTTCAGCTTGTCGAAATCCGCCTTTGAAATTTCGCTGGGTTTGACCGGCGTATTGGCCTTATGGCTGGGGATTATGAGAGTCGGTGAAAAGAGCGGATTTATTGTGTTGTTGACGCAAAGTCTCACGCCCTTGTTTAGCCGCTTGATGCCTGATGTACCCAAAGGGCATCCTGCGTTAGGCGCTATCGTGATGAATATTTCCGCCAATGCCCTGGGGCTAGACAACGCGGCAACGCCTTTAGGCATAAAAGCAATGAAGGAACTGCAAACACTGAATCCCGATCCCGATACCGCCAGCAACGCGCAAATCCTGTTCCTGGTGATCAATACCTCAGGCGTTACGCTGTTTCCGGTCACGATTTTCACTTATCGCGCCCAACTCGGCGCGGCCAATCCCACTGACGTATTTATTCCGATTTTAATTGCTACTTATGTGTCAACGATTGGCGGTTTACTTGCTGTAGCAGCTGTGCAAAAAATCAATTTGCTGGATAAGGTCGTCATGGCTTATCTGGGCGGCTTTACGCTGGTTGTCGGCGGGCTACTGGCCTATTTTTCCAACTTGCCGCAACAACAAATGCTCCAGCAATCGGCCATGATCAGTAACGTCATTTTGTTTTCATTAGTCATCGCCTTTATTTGTGGTGCGATCTACAAAGGCGTTAATGCTTACGATGCTTTTATAGAAGGGGCTAAAGAAGGCTTTCAAACGGCTGTTCTCATCATTCCTTACCTGGTTGCCATGCTGGTTGCTATTGGCGTGTTCAGGGCCAGTGGCGCGCTGGATTTACTTGCCGATTTAGTGAGAACTGTCGTGCACCATTTTATGC
>JBBQCU010000343.1:0-4524 GCA_038319065.1 Methylococcales bacterium | reverse complement strand
GCAGGTAATAGAAGCGAAGCAATTACAGCTTTAAGGCGTTATATGCCTTGTGTTGTAACGCTTGACTTGGGATTGCCTCCAGACCCGGCTAATGCAAGCGAAGGACTCAAGACGCTCGAGGAAATTCTGGAGCTTGCTCCTGCCACCAAGGTAATTGTTGTCACGGGAAATGATGACCGGGAAAATGCCATTAAAGCCGTGGCAATGGGTGCTTATGATTTCTATCAAAAACCAATTGATAGTGATGTTTTAAATTTGATCATCGAGCGTGCTTTTCAACTAAGTGAATTGGAAAAAGAGCATCTAACACTTCAACTAAAAACTGCAGAACCCTTAGTCGGCCTCATTGCTTCCTGCAAAAAAATGCAGGAGCTCTGCCGCAAAGTTGAAAAAATTGCCCCAACCAGTGCCACTACCTTGTTATTGGGAGAAAGTGGCACAGGCAAGGAAGTGCTCGCTAAAGCCATTCATCGATTAAGTGATCGGAGAGAACAGCCTTTTGTTGCCGTAAATTGTGCCGCCATTCCGGAAACTCTGCTTGAAAGTGAATTGTTTGGTTACGAAAAAGGAGCTTTTACCGGAGCCTCTCAACAAACTAAAGGAAAAATTGAATATGCCCATGATGGAACCTTTTTTCTGGATGAAATCGGGGATCTTCCCTTTTCATTACAATCGAAGCTATTACGTTTTCTTCAAGAAAGAACGATAGAGCGAATCGGCGGAAGACGAGAGATACCCGTAGATGTACGTATTATTTGTGCAACCCACCAAAACTTGCAAGTACTGATCAATGAAGGTAAATTCAGACTTGATTTATTTTATCGAATTAGTGAAATAACCGTTAATATTCCTCCTTTAAGAGAAAGAGAAGGCGATGCAATTACAATTGCCACCGCATTTCTAAGACGCTTTTGTGAATTAAATAACAAGAAAATAAAAAGCTTTAGCAAGGAGGCTGCAAAAGCTATTGAAACCTATTCATGGCCGGGGAATATCCGGGAGCTGGAAAATAAAATCAAACGCGCAGTGATTATGACTGACGATACTAACATTACCTTTGATGATCTGGAGCTGGAGGAAAACATTGATGTTTCAATGCCATTCAATTTAAAAGAAGTTCGAGAGGCAGCTGAGACGCTAGCCATCAAAAGAGCACTGACACACTCTAATAACAACATTTCAAATACAGCAAGGCTTCTTGGGGTTACACGCCCTACACTTTATACGTTGTTTGAAAAATACGGGATTCAGGTTAATGAATAGACTTGATTGTCCCCCGGCTATGAGGTCATTGCCCTTTAGTTTAGAAAGAGATCTCCCTCTCCTTGGTGGAGGCATAAGGAATAAGATTTTAAAGTAATTTAATGCATGTTACTTACCAGATGCTTTTAATCATTTATAATTAGCCGGGGTGGAAATCCAATTCAGAAATCCTCAATAAACAGGTATCATTAGAATGAATAGTCATATTTTAAAAGATCCATACATCAGCACGGATACGGACCTGGAAAAGCAAAATCGATGGCTATTATGGCTGGTCGCTGTTCTACTTGGAATTTTATATGCTCCAACAGCTTTATGGCTTTGGAATCGCTGGACAATGAGTGTGTGGCAAAACGGTCATGGGATTCTCGTAACTGGACTGGTTTTTTATCTGATCTGGGGAGAACTGCAGAAGCTGAAATCATTGCCGCTAAGTTCAAATCCCTGGGGATTTGCCATCCTGATTCCCGCCTTGCTTATTCACATGCTGGATACAGGTGTCCATTCCCAGCTTCTTTCCGGAATAGCCTTGTTTTTATCGCTACCGGGTCTTGCTTTATTATTTCTGGGAGCTAAGCGAACAAAAGCCATCCTCTTCCCGCTTTCTATATTGTTTCTTACCTTACCCATCCCCCTGGTTTTTACGGAGTCTATACATCTGGCTCTTCGGCATATCGCTACAAAAAGCGTTGCCTGGCTGCTTAATTTATTGGGTGTGCCAGTATTTTCAACAGGTACTCTGCTCGAAGTTGAAGGCGGTTCATTGATGGTTGCCGACGCATGTAGCGGCTTTGCGACACTCTATGCAGCCATCACTATCGCAATACTCACTGCTTATTTTTGCAACTCTACTCGCCGGAGAATAGTGCTGCTGCTTATTGCCGCTCCGCTTGCTATCGGTGTCAACATCATGAGGGTATTGCTTCTCACTTTGCTGGTGAACTGGTTCGGCCTTGATGTATTGGCAACGTCAGCACATGAATTATCAGGCTTGCTCACCTTTGTAATTGCATTGCCTATCATCTTTTATCTGGGGCAAAATCCCGTTATTAAAACGCCGGTTTGTGAGAATCAAAAATGATATCAGCTCGCTATGCTCTTCCTGTCGCACTCGTCTTGATGTTGGCTCTAATACCGACCGTTATCCATAGCTACCTAGGCCTGAAAACAGACGATGGGCTGTCGGTAAAAAACATTAAGGCTGAACTGGGTAATTTCAATTCAGCACCCACAAACCGGCAGCCGGGATGGGGTGAAGAAACTTTTGGCAGTGAGGACTGGTTTGAACGAGCCTATACAGATAAGCAAGGTAAATAACTACGTTTGTTTGTAGGACGTTAGTATGACCACAAACGCCTTTATCATCATCCGGAGCTTGCCTTATCATATGCTAAAGACCTCAAGAGTGAAGGGCAAATCCGCTTGCCAGGCCAACCCCCAATACCTGTTAATTTGCTACGCAACGATACGAGGCCAAATATGGCCGCCTTTGTTTTATTGTACGACGGAAAATTTATTGATAACCCAATCTTGCATCAGATTCAGGATTCACTCAAGCAGCTGGTTAGCGCCGGAAAACCCATGACAATATTCTATATCGTAGATGATAATGCACCGAAAACTATTGAATTCAATCAAAGTCCTGCCGCATCTTTACTTAATAAAGCCATTAAGGACTTTATGGCTCAACAGCATTATTAATAACTGACATAAATTAATAAGACTATCAACAACAATAATAATAATGAGGAACTTTTATGCCTGTCGCAAAGCCAATCAAAATAGAAAGAAGACAACAATCGTATGAACTAATAGCCAAGCTACAAAGCGCAAGACAAGAAGTATGGACTTTGTATTGTAATGTCGCCGAACTAAAGCCTTTTTCAGCTAATGATGCAGTAAAAAATTTATTGACACAGTTTTCGCAAATGCTGGTTGATTATGTTTCTTTTGGCCATTTCGGTATTTATGAACGTTTGCTGGCAGGAACAGAGCGCCGGAGTGGAGTACTGTCAGTCGCAAAAGAAATTTATCCGGATTTTTCGGCAACCACGGATGCGGCAATTTCATTTAATGATAAATACGATAATGTCGAAAAAATAGAGGGATTTGGAGATCTGGAGCAGGATTTATCGGTTTTAGGTGAAAGTCTGGCAAAAAGAATCGATTTGGAAGACAGACTTTGTGAAGTGATGAAATAATTGAGTGTTTTCCTGAGGTTGTAATCTGGCCCGGTGGATAAGTTTATATTCCGCCGAGCCATGGTGTTGTACCTTGTTCTTTTAATTTTTACCCTGATTAGCAATAGCCTTAAACGTTTCTGATCCATTACTGTTGGCAGCGCGCTTAGCGTAAATTTGTTTTAAGCGATTAAAAGCCGACCATAAGGTTATGTCCATAACCACCTCATTGCCAATAGAAACAATAACCCTGATTAACTGAGGTATTTGGTTATTGGTTGAGGCTATATAAACCGGCTGCACATAAAGAATGTTATTGCCCATCGGCAGGGTAATCATACGTCCCATTTCAATCCGGGAGCCACCTGCGTCCCATAAGGTAAATTGCTCGGAAATTAACGGATCCTGATTAACCAGCGCTTCCACCTGCGCAGGCCCATTGACCTGAACATTTCTGCCGAACCTGTAAACGGTAATGCCGGGTTTGTATTCTAGTCCGCATTTGGTTTTATCCATAATGCCGGCGATAGCTACCATACTAAGGTTGTCCCTGTTAATAGGCGTCATCGGATCAATCATGACAAATTCTTCCTTGTTATTACAGTTGCCAAAATCCATGGTTTGAAAATAAGGTAATACTGTCTTGCCACGGACAATGGCTTGCGTCCAGGTTTCTGACTGTTCGTAGAATAAGGCGGGATCCCGCTGATGATATCTTGCATAAATTCTCATCTGAAGATAATAAAGGTCACGCGGATAACGTAAGTGTTGACGCAATTCAACAGGCATTTCATCCAGAGGTTTGAGTAATCGGGGATAAGCGCGGGAGTATGCCTGAATAATGGCATCTGAGGGATCAGCAATATAAAAATCAACATCGCCATCATAGGCATCGACAACAATTTTAACGGAATTACGGATGTAGTTGAATTGTTGATGACCTTCCAGAAAATCCTCGTCAGCAGGCTTGGAAATTGGATACCGGTTGGATAAGGTAAAAGCATCCAATATCCAGTAAAGCCTATCTTTGGCTATAACCAGATAGGGGTCTTTATCCAGATGCAGAAACGGCGTCAAGGTA
>JBBQCU010000342.1:0-4550 GCA_038319065.1 Methylococcales bacterium | reverse complement strand
GCGAAGTGGGGCCAAAAGGCATTCGCGTGTCGCTGGTTGAACCTGGCATCGTAATCAGCGGATTTCAGGATGCAGCGGGATACAGTGCCGATCTTGTTCAGGTCTTCAATGATAAATTTGGTCCGTTGTTGCATGGGGATGATGTTGCAAACGCAATTTACTACATTGTTTCACAACCGCCGCATGTTCATATCAGCGACATTATGGTTCGTCCAACGCGACAAGATTATCCCTGATTCAGGCCAGAATGGCATTAAAATCGAAATTGTGTATTAAAATCAACTATTCAATTCAGACGGAAATGAATTTAAAGAATTTATATTTAAAGTTAAACCCAGTTCCTTTTGATCCATTTCGGTAAATGAGGAAACGATAATGAAGCCAACAAAACAATTAATTGTGCTCACAGTCCTTATTGCGTTGTTAGCTAGCGAGGGCTCTATGGCACATGGCGGCGGTGGCGGTCACGGAGGCGGCTTTGGTGGTGGTCACGGAGGGGGTGGATATGGAGGCGGTTTTGGTGGTGGTCATGGAGGGGGTGGACACGGAGGCGGTTTTAGTCGCGGATATGGTGGGGGCCACTGGGGTGGATACGGAGGTGGTTTTAGTCGCGGATATGGTGGGGGCCACTGGGGTGGATACGGAGGCGGTTTTGGTGGCGGATATGGAGGGGGCCACTGGGGTGGATACGGAGGTGGTTTCAGAGGAGGTTATGTTGGAGGATACCGTCACTATGGTTATGGCTATGGTGTGGGGGTGGGTATAGGATTCCCCTATTACTGGCCTTACAATGCCTACCCCTCTTATGCTTACCCGCCCTATTATTCTTCATCGGCGGTTATAATGCCTTCTGTCCCACCAGTTTATATAGAGCAAAGGACTGTCGCAAAAGTCCAACCACTCGAATCAAACAAGTGGGACTATTGTGCGAGTCCTGAAGGCTATTATCCCCATGTGAAAGAATGTCCGGCAGGATGGCAGCGAGTTGAACCTCAGCCTATAGGCCAGGAGCCCGGCTATTGGTATTACTGTACGAATCCTGCCGGTTACTATCCCTATGTCAGAGCATGTTCGGCTAATTGGCTTAAAGTTGTTCCTTAACGGAGGTGTGCCAAATGTTAAAAATTCTGAAAATCCTGATTCCTGTTCTCTGGCTCAGCGCTTGTTCGACGATGCCGAGTGGTCCGAGTGTTTTGGTACTGCCAGGTACCGGAAAAGACTATAATAGCTTCCATAATGACGATCTGGCGTGCAGGCAACTTGCCCATGATCAGATTGCAACATCGCAAGAGTATCCGGATTCGAAGGAAGAAGGCCAACAAAATTATGACATCAACTACATTCAATGCATGTATGGCAAAGGAAATCGAGTTCCTGTGCCGGGTGAATTAATGTATAACACTCGCCAGGAATGGCATCCGCCTCCGCCTCCAAATATGCCGGCGCCGCCGCAAACGATAAGTCCGGAATCCTATGACAATTACTCCCAGTGACCCGGCTATTAATTTCATTTTATTTTGAGAATGCCTGCCAATCTTCTATAGTCTGTCGATATGTCTACAAGTTATTTTGTTAAAATCTTAATGAGGGGAGCAACAATGTTCAAGGTCAAGTTATTTGTTTTACTATTTATTGCAGGAATGTCTTTTCAAAACGTTTATGCAGATGATATAAACTCTGCGTTGCAGAAAACGCAAGACTGCCTTAGAAATCAAAATTGCGATCCCGCGAAGACCGTCATAGGAAGGGTAGCTGATCAGAAGGCTTTGGGGGTAGTTAACGGGAATGCCATTAACAAGCAAGAGTTATATGACATCGCTGCCGATATTATGCCTATCCTGGTGCAACAAGCAGGCGAAGACCCCACAAAAATGCAAGCCATCTTGTTGAAAGCACAAGCAGATCCTGTGAATTTCTTGAATTCATTGCCACCCGAAATACAAATGAAGATCAAAAATACCGCGAATGCAGTAGAAAAAAACCAAATCTCTGGACAAAATACGTGATTTTTTAAGTTTTATAGCGCCATCCCCGTTTGTTCGGCTTATCTGCAGTGATGTAGTACGCTGCATCACTAAACCACGGGTCAATTGACCATCGGCAAAGATTGTCAGTTTACACTCGGCCCCGACAAAGTATGTTAGATTTAAAATCATTTAAGTATGCCTCATTTGTTTCTCGGCATTGTTTTGCTTCTTACTGGCTGCGCTTTGCAAAAACCGGGGCAAACACCTGCCATCTTAGCTGCGGCCAATGTCAGCCCATCGTTTGTCATTCCTGACGTTAAAGAGCGAATGCTGTACCTTGCCCGTCAGGAATGGGAATTGTTCGGCCGGCCCGTAGTCAATTATGATATCGAACCGCCTGCTGTAACATATCCGAGTGAAACAACCCATGGTCAGGAAACGCTACCGCCTTTATTTAGCCGGGTCTTCATGTATTGGTATACTGCAACAGATTTGCCGATAATCGGGTATAAAGGGGAAATCAGACCCTGGTCTGCCGCTTTTATCGTCTGGCTGGCTCGAAGTGCAGGGGTACCGGAAAGCGATTTACCTTCTACCGTTTTACATTGGGATTATATTCAATATGTGATGGCAACTAATTCAGATAACAGATTTGTAAGCCATGCCATCAATACTTATGCCCCTAAGCCCGGAGATATTATTTGTGCACCGCGGGGTGAACCTTTTATCCAGTCAATTCACAACTATAAGGATCTTAGGCGTGGGACTTACCACTGTGATTTAGTAATTGCAAAAAGGCCAGGGGAACTTGATGTGATCGGCGGCAATGTCCAGGATGCGGTCACATTATCACATATCAAACTGGATGGAGCAGGAAAGGTGCTACCCACAAAAGCCAGGCCATGGATGCTGGCAATAGAGCAGCGAAATTAACTATAAAGTTAACGTATGTCATTAATAAAACGAAAAGAACGTAAAACCAAACCCAATTGCAGAGTAGTTACCTGTCCAAATTGTGGTGCTCGTATTGAATTAAAAACCATGGAGCGTAGATACTTGGTTTTGCTTTTTCTTCTGGTCGTTATATTTACTTCATTAATTTATCTTTACCGTAACGTCCCAACGACCACTTCAACAAGCCTTAGCTCTAGCCAGCCAAAAAGCGCTGATGTTATTGAAAAAAAAGATGACACAGAAAAAGTCGAAGCTGAATTACCTGAAAAAGCGAAAGCTGACGCGGCAGCACAAGCCAAAATTGAGGCACAAAAAGCAAAAGCAGCTGCACAAAAGGTAGAAGCGGAGCAGGCAAAGCTTGCCATTAAGCAAAAAGTAAATCGAAGCTGGATTCGTCCTGTATCAACTACTGCAGGTTTAAAGTGTACCATCCGGGTCAGATTACTGTCTGATGGTACGGTGATGGATGCCGAAGTTATTTCAAGTAGTGGTGATAAGGATTTTAACCGGTCAGCAGAAAATGCCGTTAACAAAGCATCGCCACTGCCAGTACCAAAAGATAAAGAGCTATTTGCCAAAGAATTTAGAACTTTTCAGTTTTTGTTTAATCCGAAATAAAGAGCATGCCTTCTGCATACGATAACTGCGGGTTTTATCCACAAAATCTGTGGATCTCTGTCTCGCCATAGACCCTACCCGCTCCGATTTGACATCGGCTACCATGATAACTTAGGTCCGTATCTGTCCAGCCAAACGAGGCCTGAATAAAATGATGAAGTTTGCTCAAACTTATTCGTCTTTCGCAGGTATTTTATGAGGGGATATATAAATGAAAACTTTAATACTTTTCGTGCTGGTGTTGATGTCATTTAATGCTGCCGCCAGTTGCGGCGATTTGGGTCTTGCTAGCCAAACAGCAAACTGTATGCAGAACGAACAGAGTCCGAGGTCTAATCAACACTATCAACAATTTAATCAAATACAATGCTCGGATTTAGGTCTTGCTAGCCAAGTAGCAAACTGTATGCAAAACGAACAGGATAATCAAACACAATTTCAGAGACAACAAGAATACCAGGAGCAGGAAATTCAGCAACAAGAGCAACCGGAGCAATGGAGGAGGCATAGATATTAGCCAAGCAATATCCGATGCAGGTCTCGGCTTTTAAAGCCCTGCTCTTTCCGTTCAAGCAAGCGCTTTAAAAAGCATTCGGGGAAATTAAAAGCGTCGGCAGAATGAATTGCCGCCCATACATTCCGGTAGTGCTGTTCCGCGAGGGAATCGATTCGATTTTTGAACATTTTGACGAACCAGTAAACCTGAGCGCCGGGATTTTATAGGGTATAGCGCATCACTTGAAAGGTTCGAACGCTTAAATTTGACAGATTTCTATTTTACACCCACGATAGCCGACTTTTAAATCGAGTAACAAATTGATGAAAACTGATATATTTTGTACTAAATACGCCGTTCGATTACCGAGGAAATTCTTCTGTGGTTTAGTTGTGTCATTGCTCCTGTTATCTTCAGGGTGCGCTTCTATCGGTCATGAGTTCCCGGCTGGGCAAATATCAACTATCCGCATCGGTGAAACCACCCAGAATGATGTTTATACAACATTCGGAAAA